>CAJWWL010000085.1 GCA_913048125.1 uncultured Opitutia bacterium
AGAACTTGTTCCTATAATGTCCCAGAGTGCCATTGACTCCATTCTTCCAGTAGAAAGTCTGAGTTTTAAGAACATTTCTCCATTTGTATCTTCTTGCACAGAAAAGGTTACCTCTGCACTTCCTGAAAGTGCTGTAAAAGCAACTTACAGCTCACTATTCTCTGGTGCCATTGATGCGGTAAAAGCATCCAATAGAGACTTAGTCGCTCATACCCAACTCCTAGCTCAGGTCATTTCTAATTGTACAATTAAATCAAGCAAATCACTCAATAGGGACACCTCGAAATTTGTTGAGCTAGCTGTTGAGGGAATCGTTGATTCAACGGTTGCAGCATCACTCGCAGATGGTCTTGAGGTGAAAGAACCAGCTGTCTTGATAGAAGCAGGAGTAGAAGGAATTACCGTGGGTCTAATCCTAGGGTTGGCTGGGGAGCCGGTAGACTCTGCAACCAAAGTCATCACGCTAGCATCTAGGACTGCAGCAGCTTCAGCTATTCGTGCAGGGAAAAATCGTCAACTTACCACGGAACGGGTCATAGACTTTGCTCTTAAATGCACACGTGGCTGCACTAGTGGAATAGTCAAGGTCAGCGAAGGCAAAGAATCCCTCAACACAGCTAGCGCAAGGCTACTGGAACCAGCAGCCTACGGAGCAGCGATGGGTATAATGTCCTCCACGATATCTCAAGGAACCGAGGCACTCATAAGCCAAAAAGAAATAGTGGACTTTGCTACAGCTACCTCATTCGGATCTACGAGTGGCGCGGTTTTCAATGGATCAAAGGCGAATGCTCCTGACTACGCGGAGAATGCGGCTAACGGAGCAGTTCTGGGTGTTACATCAATAGCAGCACACCTATTCTCGAAACCAGAGAATCTAGAAACACTCAAAGAAGTCACATTTGCAGCATGTAAAGGAGCTGCAATGGGGGCAATTTCTGCTGGTGCAGATACTAGCAAGGATCTAAAGCCAATCGCAAGACGAGCTTCATATGGAGGGACTTCTGCAGCAACAGTTGCTGTGATTTCCTCGTCACCGTCGCAAGAGGTTCTTTCAGAAATTTCCAAGATGGCTGCAAGAGGTACCGCACAAGGTACTATGGAGGCAGCATTCAGAACCCTAGTTGGAGGCACGCAAACTGGTGGCTCAGAGTCTTCTGAATGATGGAATAATCTTAATATCAATTGCTCGGCAAAAGCTTACTGCGTTACCGGTCTTTTGAATTTGGTAACAGCAACGGAATTAGGCTAAGCTTTATGCAACCTCGATAGTGAACATCCCTACTATGAAAAAGACTGCAACATTGCTATGCATGATCTTTGTAGCGACTTCGCAGTTAATATTTGCCAAGCCTACAGGGAAATTCTCTGGGGGAATAATTTTCATTGACCTGCATGGCGAAGTTAAGGTCAAAAATGTAAGTACAGAACAATTTCTGGAGAAAAGTGATGTTCAGATAGGAAAGAGCATACACGAAGGGTACCTCATAAGCTCTAGCGAAGACGGAAGGGTTGTTTTGCTTTTCACTAATGGTAGCGCAATAACTTTGAGCGGAGAAGCACAACTTAACGTTTCTGAATTTAAGCAGGAACCATTTAAACCTAAACCTCAATCAACCGTTGGTGACCTAGATAAAGAGCCCAGTCATTCAAAAACAAAACTTAACCTAGACTACGGTGAGTTGGTATTTAATATCAAGCCTCTATCAAATGGGTCTGCATTCATCATGGAGTCGCCTGTGGGAACGGTTAGAATACATGGTACCGCTGGCCAAATAAATTTGTCCAGTGATGAAAATGGCAACATTTCAGGAGGTGTTAATGTAGTTGAAGGGTCGGTTAATTTCACAGACGCTTCAGGAAACACCATCCCAGTACCAGCTGGGCAAAGTACTATCGCAGAAGTAGATGTAAACGGGCTACAGGTAGGCGAAACCCAAGTTCTGGACCTGCCTGTCGCAACCTCTCAAGAAATTATTCAAGTTGCTACATTAAGCTCTCAATTAGCTACAGAGGTCAGCTTGGAAAATGTATCTAATGCTGCGGAAGACGTAAACATAAGTTTAAACGCAGCTAATGCCAACGAGGAAACAGAGAACAGCAACGAGGAAATACAAGGGTCCACCCAAGAACAAACCCAAAACCCCCAACAAACTATGGGAGAGCTAGTCCAAGCAAGCGCTTATGGGGCTGCTAATGGTGTTGTTTTTACCACTGCAGTAAGCGGCCAGCCTGCAAATGTCTTGGCATCAATTGCAACCGCCGCGGTCAATGGTTTCTCAGAAGGAATTGCCGATAGTGCGTTAGCAGAAGGCTCCGCCTTAAATGAAATGCTAAATTCAATAGAGCGTGACTCGGGTTCAACGGATGGAGTTTTGGCAGTTGCTCAAGCTTATTCAGAAATGGCATTAAGTCTGGATTTGCCTACTGGAGAACTGATCGGCACAATGAATGATTATGCAAATGGCACCGTAGATGTGACAGTACTCGCTGGAGCTCTTAGTGAAACTATTAATGTGCTTCCAGGTACAGATGAGTTGTTTAATAGTCTGCTTGCTACATTCATATCACCGAATCGGAATCTGGCGACCCTAGCGAGCTTTACAGAGCAAATCGCTGACCTACTAGAACCAATAATCCCTGAAGTAGATCTCATGGTTGCAATGGCAATCCAAGGAGCAATCAACGGAGCATTAGATGGAGCTGAAAGTGCCGGAATAACAGGTCAAGATCTCGCATCAATCCAGCAAGGCGCTCAAGACCTATCACAATTTACAATAACTGCACTCTCTGGAATTAACCTAGCTGAAGTTCTAGCGGGGGCTTCATTTGATCAGCTACTCGAACAAATTGACGAAGTCCCAGTGATAGATCTCGATGACCCCTTGTTGGTCGACGCAGAAACTGCTTTTTCTCAAACAAGTGACCCTCCTTTCTTTGATTCAGATAACGATGGTCTAACCGACCAAGCAGAGCAGATATATGGTACTGACCCTAACAACCCGGATACGGACGGAGATCTCTTAAAAGATGGTGCAGAAGTTGATATATACGGTTCTAGCCCATTAAATAACGATACCGACAATGACGGAGTTAGTGATTCAGTAGAAGTTGGACTCGGGCAAGACCCTACCATTTCAACTCCATATGGAGCCGATTCTGACTACGATGGTCTACCGGATGAGCAGGAAGCAATTATAGGGACCAACCCACTATCACAGGACTCTGATGCTGATGGATGGTGGGATAGTTTCGAAATTGGAGTTGGGAGCGGTTTTCTAGCTTCGGATGCAAACAACCCTCTTGTGCGCAACACACGAATAGATGCCACAGCATTTACAGTATCTCCTGTTGGAAAAGATAAAGTGCAGTATTGGTTGCCAGCCTTCGTATTTACTCCAGAATAATCTTCTCGGGTAGGCAGTTAAGCCTATAGTAAGAATTAAGCGAGTAGCTCCATCCCAGATGTCAAGATTCCCTGTGCTTCTGCTGGTAATGGAGTGGAACGAGGGTAACGATACTGCTTACCCTCGAAGTTTTTCATTATGATTTCAGCCTCGGTTATCTTTTTTACGTAATCAGGATTGATGGGAATCTTTCCGCCTCCGCCAGGGGCATCAACTACAAACTGTGGAATAGCATACCCCGTGGTATGTCCTCGCAAACCTTGTATGATCTCAATACCACGTGCAACATCAGATCGTAGGTGTGCACTACCAGTGATTAAATCACATTGGTACAGGTAGTAAGGTCGCACTCTCATATGCAGTAGTCTATGCACCAGTGATGTCATCACTTCAACCGAGTCATTCACTCCACTGAGTAAAACAGATTGGTTTCCAAGAGGAACACCGGCAAAAGACAATTTCTCGCAAGCAATCGATAGTTCTTTTGTGCACTCATTTGGGTGGTTCACATGAATGCTCATCCAAACAGGACCGTGTTCTTTGAAGATGTTGACTAAAGCCGGTGTGATTCGTTGAGGAAGAAACACAGGAATTCTTGAGCCAAACCTAACAAACTCAACATGCGGTATCCCCTTAAGCTTCTTCAGTAGGTATTCTATTTTAGCATCAGAAAGAAGAAGTGGGTCTCCACCGCTCAATAAAACATCTCGAACTTCAGGATGGGTTTCGATGTAGTGGATTCCGGCATCAAGCTCTGGGTGGAAATTGTAATCTTGAGCATTTGACACTAGTCGGCTGCGCGTGCAGTAGCGACAGTATGAAGCACAACGATCTGTAACGAGAAAAAGAACACGGTCTGGATAACGATGTACAATTCCAGGCACAGCCATCGACTTTTCCTCACCAACAGGATCTAACATCTCCTCTGGAGTCACTAAAAGCTCCCCCCCGCGCGGAATCACTTGTTTACGGATTGGACATTCCGGATTTTCTACGTCAATTAGGTTGAAGAAATATGGGGTGATGGCTAGCGCAAGTTTGCTATCTGCATGTTGGCACCCCTCAAGCTCTTCAGGAGTCAACTCGAGGTACTTTTCGAGATGTTCAATCCGAGTAATACGGTTCTGCATTTGCCATACCCAATTACTCCAGTCCGCTGGGTCCACATGAGACCAAAGCCCTTGCCCTGCGTGCCATTTATCTGGTTGATCGTTTGGATACATTGAAATTACTAGGAAGACAAACCTAGGCTTGCTTAATTTTAGGTCAATCCTTCCGTATTTCCCCTATCGAAAGGTTTTTGAAGAAAAGGTTGATTTGGTGTAGAGAAGCTGTTGAAAACAACTACATGGATTTCAAACCTGATGGCATACTCGCCCTTGAAGATGGTACTATATATCATGGTCGAGCCTTCGGTTGTCGCAAGACAGTAGTTGGCGAAGCGGTTTTCAATACCAGCATGACAGGATACCAAGAAATTCTTACGGATCCATCTTACTACCAGCAAATAGTAGCGATGACTACCTCACAAGTAGGCAACTACGGGACAAACAGCGAAGACCTTGAGTCAAGCACCCCAAAGGTACAAGGATTTGTCATTAAAGAATGTTCACCACATTACAGTAGCTGGAGAAGTGAAGGCAGCCTTTCTCAGTATTTAGAGAAACATGAGATCCCAGGACTCGAAGGAATAGACACCCGGGCACTTACGAAGAAACTTCGAAGTGTCGGAGCAATGAAATGCTGCCTCAGCACTCAAGATATCGATCAAAAGCAAGCAGTGGCACTTGCCCAGCAATGGGGTGGGCTAGAAGGCGTGGATTACGTTAAAGACGTATCCTCACACATTAGTTATCAATGGGATGCTGATGGAAAAGATAGTATGCCCTTCGCGATAGAAGGCACGAATCTCACATCACATTCCGCTCGCGATAAGATATTCAAGGTTGCTGCATATGATTTTGGCGCTAAGCTATCAATTTTCCGTAAGTTGAAGCAGCATGGATTTGATGTATACGTATTTCCCGCAGATAGTCCTCCGGAAGCAGTAAGAGAGATTCAGCCAGACGCCCTCTTTCTTTCCAACGGGCCAGGCGACCCTGCTGCCCTACCCTATGCTCACGCAAACGCCAAAACACTAATCAATGAGTATCCTACCTTTGGCATCTGTTTAGGTCATCAAATACTTACGCACGCGCTAGGTGCGGAAACCTTCAAGTTAAAGTTTGGACACCGTGGAGGCAATCAACCTGTGAAAAATATAGAAACCGGCCAAGTCTCTATCACTTCACAGAATCACGGTTTTGCATCTACTCGCCAAGAGCTAGAACGTTGCGGTGCAATCGTCACTGAAGTCAACCTGAACGACGACACGGTGGAAGGACTTCGCCATAAAGAGCTTCCAGTATTCTCTGTTCAATACCATCCCGAGGCTGCGCCTGGACCCAATGACGCAGATCCTCTCTTCGAAAGTTTCTACAATCTAGTCAAACAAGTAAAAGGCTAGCGTAGCAGCCCCTGTATCCTATCGACATCCTCCTGAGTATCCACCCCAATGGTGGGCTCGTCCGATATTCCAACTCCAACAGAGTATCCGTTTTCTAAAGCTCTAAGTTGCTCAAGACACTCCAGTCGTTCTAAGCGCCCTTGCGGCAAACTACTAAATGCGGAGAGGAACTCCTGCTTATATGCATAAATCCCAATGTGATGATAGCATGGGTTCTGCTGAAACCAATCATCACTAAACTGCGATGGCTCTTCCCTAGGATGTGGAATCGGAGATCTTGAAAAGTACAAGGCTCTTCCCTTAGAATCCAGCGCTACCTTCACGCAATTGGGGTTCCTGAAATCCGCTTCACTTTTGATGGGGAAAGCTAGGGTAGCCATATCAACGGCACCATGAACAAGTTCACGGAGAGTTTGAATCTGACGAGCAGTCACCAAAGGCTCGTCTGCCTGTACATTAATAACATGCCTTGCTCCGAGTGTTTCATTGACCTCGGCAATCCGGTCCGTGCCACTCAGATGATCCCCGCGAGTACGATGTACTTTAAAATCTTCAGATAAAAGTAGGTCTTCAAGTTCTGAATCTTCCACGGCGAAGACTACCGGAATATCCACACAAATATGCGTCAATCTGTGCGCAGTCCAAAGTATCAAAGGCCTTCCATGTATCTCGTAGAGAAGCTTTCGAGGAAAACGAACCGACTTTAGACGAGCAGGAACAATTACCGCTAGGTCTTTTTTCATAAGCCGAAATAATAAGCTTCTGAGAATAACAGAAAAAGGAGGCTGAACTTACCATACCTCCTTCTTCTAAGTGTTAAAATGATCTAGACTAATCTCCGACAGCAAAGCGCGCAAAGCGCCGAACAATCATATTTTCACCAACTGCTGCTATCCGCTCAGTAAGAAGGTCCTTAACGGATTTATCCGGGTCTTTCACGAAGGGCTGGTCAAGAAGGCAGATCTGAGAAAAATATTTCTCTAGTTTACCTTCAACAATTTTCTGGATTGCCTGTGGTGGCTTTCCTTCTGCCTGAGCCATGGCAATTTCTCGTTCCTTCTCCAAGTCAGCCTCAGGAACCTCTTCACGTGATACGCAGATAGGTCCTGCAGCTGCGATATGCATGCATATGTCTCTTGCAAACGCTTGGAAGTCTTCATTCTTAGCCACGAAATCTGTCTCGCAGTTGAGTTCAATCATGACACCAACTTTTCCTCCGGTATGGATGTAGGTTTCAATAATCCCCTCGCTAGCATCTCGCCCAGCTTTTTTGGCAGCGGTCGCTACACCCTTCTTGCGGAGGAGGTCCACGGCAGCATCAAAATCGCCACCAGTCTCCACCAATGCTTTTTTGCAGTCCATGAGACCTGCGCCAGTTGTTTTGCGGAGGTCCGCTACACTACTTGCTGTGATTTCAGCCATAACAGTTTATTAGTTAAAATTGTTAGATAGAATGTAATTATGAGAGAGGTTTAGTCTTCCTCGGTTGCTTTTTCTGAATCCTCAGTCCCAGACTCATCGGTCTCTGTTTCTGAAGGTTCTTCATCAGCAGAACCCTCGTCGGATGTATCATCAGTTTTGGGTGCTTCAGCTTCTGCGTCGACACTAGTCTCAGAGTCTTCGGCGAGAGGTTCCTCTTCGGATGCAGGTACATCTGCTGTCGTGGAAGCAACGTCCTCTCTCGATACAATCTCTTCGTAGCCTTCAGGTAGTGTGACTTCGAGGTCTTCCTGATCTTCACCAAATTCAGCACGTATCAGTGGTGTTATACCAGATTGTATCTGCTGAGTATCCTGACGAGCCTTTCCATTCAAGATAGCCTCAGTGATAACCTCTGCCACAATGCGTATGGACTTACTGGCATCGTCATTTCCTGGAATGGGATGAGAGACGAGAGAGGGATCGGAATTCGTATCAACAAGACCAATGCATGGGATGTTGAGGCGGTTAGCTTCACGGACGGCAATCTCCTCATTCCGCACGTCGATTACAAAAATGGCTGCTGGAAGTTCCTCGACTTCAAGCAAACCCTCGAAATTCCGGTGCATACGCGCCATCTGATGCTTTATGGAAGCGGCCTCTTTGCCAGGAAGCTTGTCCAAGCTGCCGTCGTTTTCCATCTGAAGGTACTTTTTGTATTTCTGCAAACTAGTAGTTACAGTCTGAAAGTTAGTGAGAGTACCTCCCATCCAACGGTTGACGCTGAAAGGCATCTGCGCAGAAACAGCAGCTTCACGAATAATATCCTGAGCCTGTTTTTTCGTGGCTACAAATAACACCTTACCCCCGTTGGCTACGATGTTCTCGACGAATTCAACGGCGGCAGCTAACCGCTCGTAGGTTTCTTCGAGGTTGATAATTGAAACGCCGTGACGATGGTCGAAGAGAAAGCTCTTACATTTTGGATTCCAGCGCTTGACCTGATGGCCAAAGTGCACACCAGCATCTAGAAGGTCTTTGAGTGCGATATTCATTGATTAGTTATGTTCAAAGCCCGCCCCGAAGGATGGGAGAAATGAGGTTTTCTTTTGAGTTTGGTTTGTTTGAATGGATGTCAGGCCTGGCGGAGGCAGTGTCTTGTATTAGGCGACACCAACACGTAGGCCTGAAAATTGAGGTGGGAAAGATAGGGCTCTTTGATATCTTGGCAAGCGCAATATCTAAGCCTTAAGCATGAATTTAAAGGGAAGGCTCTTGCCTTTGACAACCTTAGGGTCTATCGTCGTTGGTCAGCAATA
The DNA here is from genome assembly GCA_913048125.1 of uncultured Opitutia bacterium. Taxonomy (GTDB): domain Bacteria; phylum Verrucomicrobiota; class Verrucomicrobiia; order Opitutales; family JABJCN01; genus JABJCN01. The sequence goes on from CAJWWL010000085.1 coordinate 8,652, forward strand.
ATTTAAGCTTAAAACCAGAACCTTTCATGCTCATAAAGAAACGTCCAGACTGGCATCTTCCAGAAACCGCAGTTACTGATGAAAAGGACTATAATCATCGACGCGAATTCATTAAAAAGGCTGGCATCATGTATGCAGGCTCATCAGTCGCGGCAGGTGTAGCAACCGGAGCCACAGCAGGGTTTCCAGAAAAACCAAACGTAAACCGGAAATACGTTGTCACCGACCGAAAACCTACTCCGTATAAATATGTCACTGGATACAACAACTTCTACGAATTCACTACGGATAAATATTTGGTACGCCACTTTGCTAATCAAGGGTGGAAAACCGAGCCATGGACACTAAAAGTTGGAGGACACGTTGAGAAAGAACTTACTCTGGACGTAAACGACCTCTGCAAGGAGATGGGAATCGAAATGCGCGTCTACCGCTTTCGCTGCGTAGAGGCATGGTCGATGGTAATTCCTTGGGATGGGTTCCCGCTCAGTAAGCTAATCAAAAAGGCTCAGCCTACCAGTAAGGCGAAATATGTGAAATTCACTACCTTCATGGATGAAAAGGCAGCCCCTGGCTTTAAGCGGTACAACAACTATGATTGGCCATACACCGAGGGCCTTCGTTTAGACGAGGCAAATAATGAACTAACATTCCTTGCTGTTGGAACATTTGGAAAACCAATGCCAAACCAAAACGGAGCACCAATCCGATTAGTTGTTCCTTGGAAATACGGGTTCAAAAGCATCAAATCATTGGTCAGAATTGACTTTACCGAGGAGCAACCCAAAACCCTTTGGAATAGTGCTGCACCAGCCGAATATGGCTTTTATTCAAATGTTAATCCCAAGGTCCCCCACCCTCGATGGTCTCAGGCTACTGAGCGAGTAATAGGTGAAGGCGCCTTAGCAGATCGAATCCCCACGTTAATGTTCAACGGATATGAGAAGCAAGTGGCAGCTCTATACAAGGGAATGGATCTAGTAAAAAATTTTTAGTAAGCACACAATATACAACTAGGAGCATTAATGAAGAGCTTCTACCGCTTCTTGGGATCGAAGTATTTTATACTGCCAGTTGTATTAACTCCATTCGCATACCTTGTTTGGGTTTTTGTCAGCAACAGTAACCAGATCGAAGTATCTGATACGGAAGCTTCAGTAGATACAACCATTGCAGAAAATGTTGTATCTGATCCGACTGAATCAACAGTGGACGATCTTGGATTTGATCCAAGTCTGTTTGTGGTTTCCGAGGAGGAGCATCAAGCTGCAACGCAACAGGTCGAGGAAAATGCTGTCCCCGAACCTGTGGTAACACACCTTCATGAAAAATTAACAGATGAAACTGGAGATATCGCAGTAGCCTTTTTTATTTTGGTTCTTTGCCTAACTCCGCTCAAAGTAGTATTTCGCCGAAGTAAATTTGTCAGCGCGCTCAACAGACACCGGAGAATTGTTGGACTGGCCTGCTTCTTCTATGCGACTCTCCACCTGAGTATCTACCTCACAAATGGACTTCAGACTTTGCTGGATGAACTAACTCGTTTCTATATTGCTGCTGGGTTATCGGCGTTTGCAATACTGTTGGTTCTTGCTGCGACAAGCAGTAACTTTGCACAACGTAGTATGGGAGGTCGTAAATGGAAGAAGCTTCACAGGATCATCTATCTAGCAATCCCTATGATACTTTATCACAAGGGCTGGGCTGGAAAGGCAGATTGGAATTCAATTCGTGAGGCGTTTGTCTGGTTCTCTCCCCTATTCGCACTTCAACTTTTACGTATATCCAAACAGATTAAAAAAAGAAGTGTACCAAAAACTGCTCCTAAGGCATAGCGTGAACACTTACATTGAGAGGCGATGAGTCTGCCAAAGGTGGGAACCAAAATGATAAAACTCCCGATCAACACTAGCTTCGTTGAACCAAATCCAACCCGGGTCAGAATTAGAGTAGAAAAAGGGGTAATTGTCTGCATTTGTCCAAATCCAACCAAGTCCGCTGTTGTCATAGAACCACAAATCTCCTGGACGTGTACCAAATCGGTATAACCAACCGTGAGCAAAATGATAGATCCACGGACTCGTGGAGACCTCATAGTAATAACCAAACCACGGCAGATACGTCCAGATCCCCTGTGTAGACTTACCGTAATCCCACGAATTCTGGACTATAGAAGTCGAGTAACGGTTAGCAGGATCTTCAAATTGGGCTGTGTCAGCAACCTCATCTACGAACAAGTTCAAGGTCTGAAAATTTAAATCGCTAAGTTCCGTCCATCTCCAGGCTGTACTAGCAATAGTGTTGTAATAAGTGGCAGTACCAATTGCCCCGTTGAAAAACCGGATAGCAAGATAGGAACCTTCGATTGGTAAGTCGGTAGTGATCGGGTGAGATGATTCCGAGAAATACTTTCCTCCGTTCGCATCATCATATACCTGAACAAATTGAGAACCTTCCTTGAAATGAACAGTGAAAGAAAAAAAACCATCACCGTATCCAGTTAGGTCGCTAGAATCACCAATCGTGGTCGACCATGTTAAGGGAACCCACTCACCAGCGAATAGATTTTCAGCGGTAGCCTGAGAGAAATAGCCAAGTTGAACTGCTGCTCCATCCTGATTAATCGATGGATCCCCTTGGGGAAGTGGGTTACCAGAAGAATCAAAAAACTCGGTCCAATCACTTGACCAGTTTATAGTTAGGCGCTTAGCCCCCCAAGCTGAAATGGAGAGCAAAAAAAATAAGGATACGTAGGTTAGCCAGAAAGAAACTACGCTTGCCTGCCAGTAGGAAGGTGACATGAAGGAGGGAGAGGGGTTAGATTTGTAAACAACAATCTATTTAGAAGAGCAACCTATTTTTCCTGTCTGTCACAAAAAAGCTACCGAGGGTTAAAGCTCATGGGTTCGTAAATAACCCAGTTTTGGGAGGTATAATCAAAGAAGTAGGAAGCTATTGGAGAGGAGGCTTCTGCTGAATAGTAAAGCCAACCCTGCTCAATTGAATAGATATGTGGATATACAGTAGAAGAGGTCCAATACCAGTACCCTTCCCTTGAATAAAAAAATACAGAAGCATCGGTATCACCAACTGGAAAGACCCACCCGTGGCTCAGGCTGAATAACCATCCCTCAGCATCTCTTTTGTAAAACCCAAACCAGCTAGAGTAAATCCACCCAATCTGCCCCTCGTCCATTGTGATCTGGTTAAGTTCAAAGTTTGCTGTTAAGCTTTCGTCAGAACCTAGGTTAATGAAGGTGGAAGCCGAACTTGCATCTCTAACTGCTCCGCCAGACCAGCCAGTAAATCGATATCCTAATCCTGGAGTGGCTAAGATCTGGACTTCTGTGCCGTGAGTATAGGTTCCAGCCTGAGACACCTCACCCGACCCCTCGGGGCTTACCGATAGTTTCAATGCATGCTCGGAAGAACCTTCAAAATAAGTCGCCTTAATGGCTATATCTCCTTCTACGGTAAATGAAGTAGGGTTCGCGAAGGGAATAGGTAAGATATTAGTGGACTCCAGAATGGCGAGTCGTCCACCTACATCTGATTCTG
>CAJWWL010000086.1 GCA_913048125.1 uncultured Opitutia bacterium
CTTGAGTGCAAACGAACACCACCCTCACCAGAGTCCTTTACGGCAAATCCTTCAGCCACTTTCTGGATCAGCTTCTGCCAGTCAGCTTTTTTGTTACCAGTAGAGGCACCCTTGTTGTCAGCCAAGATTCTACGCGGCACAAACTCTTGTAGTTTAGGCATCTTGGAACCAACAGCTAAGGCGAGTGCCTTTTGCTGATATTCGGTTACCATAGGCTCTAAGGCAATCCACAGCATTCGTGGAATATTGTGATCATTTACGTCCTCCTCGTGAGCAGCAAGGGCGGTTAAGATATTCCAGCGTTTATCATAAGGTAAACGTTGAAGTGCCGCCGCCAAATAAAGTCGTACCACAGGTGACTGGTCCTCTTTGGCCATTACTAGGAATTTTGCTAGCGCCTCAGCAGAAGGATTTTTCTCTTCGCAAAGTAGTTGTACAGACCATGCGCGAATGTACTCATCACTGTGGTCCAAAAGTTCAATTAGGCGCTTCCCATTATTAGCTGAGAGTCCACCAGTTACGTGAAGAGCCCAAAGAGCCCTCAAGCGCTTACCTTGCGTCTTGGCATCGCTTAGCATAGCCTCAAGTCCGCGATGGACCCTAGCAGAATCAAGTTTTCCAGTCACTGTACGATGCTGGAGAATTACTCTTGCGTGCCGTACGAACCAATCATTGGGATGGCCTTGAAGGGTAACTAGTTCAGCATCAGATAGAGCCACTAAGTCGAGCTGCTTGGAAGGCTTTCTTCCCTTAGGATAGATTCGATAAATTCTGCCAGAGTCACGGAACTTAACCTCATTTCCACAGATATTCTGGTCGTGCCAGTCAAGAATGTAAACTGCTCCCTCTGGCCCTGTCTCCACACCGAAGCCAACCCATGCGAGATCGTTGGCCATCATGAAGTCATCGCCGTGCTTACCAATAAAACTAGATCCCTTTGGCACCATGTAATCGATAAGAACAGCATGCTCATGAATGTTACACATGAAGAGCTGGTCATAATATTTTTTCGGGAAAGCATCGCCTAGGTAAAACCTAGCACCTCCATGTGCTGACTTGTGAACATGATCGCGAATTGTTTTAATATTGTCATAAACAAATTTATTCACGTTCTGCTTACTCTGCTTGTGGTAGATACCACCTTGTACGATGTGGAAAAGGTGCGGAATCACACAGCAAGTAGCAAAGCCTTGCCCCATGTCGTTGAAGTCGAATCCCCAAGGATTGGATAAGCCCTCAGCAAAAACCTCGAATTCCTCACGCTGAGGGTGAAAACGCCAAATGCCACCATCGATAAACTGACGTTGTTCATCAGGAGTTCCTGGCTTGCCCACATTGGATCGTGTGAACACCCCGTGGCAGCCATACATCCATCCATCTGGTCCCCAGATGAAACTATTCAGAGTTTCGTGACGGTCTTGAATTCCCCAACCATCGAGAAGTACCTTATGTTCGCCATCTGGCTTATCGTCTCCATCCGTATCAGGGATAAAAATAAGTTCCGGTGGCATCCCGACGTAGACGCCTCCCATGCCGACTGCAATTCCCGAGGCAAATGTAAGCCTGTCGATAAATAGTTTCTTGGTGTCAAAAACACCATCACCATCGGTGTCCTCGAAAATCTGAATACGATTCTTGTGGTGTGTCGTATGGGATCGCCTAGTCTGGTAGTCATGATTCTCTAGGGTCCATAGACGACCTTTGTGGTCGAAGCAGAATGCTATAGCTTCGCCAATGTCAGGTTCAGCGACAAAGGCAGTCACCTCAAACTGATCTGGTACCTCCATCTTCGCTATGGCCTCGGCAGGCTTTAGGAAGGGAGCGTTGCTGGTTGGAGTCGCCGCGTTTAATGATAACGCAAGCAGAAGAGAGAAGGTGTGGAGGCTGGTCTTTTTCATTTTGGGAGTTCCACTTGTTGTTCAGTTCTAAGGTATTGGATTAGATCGAGAAACTGGGAGTCACTCAAGGTCAACAAAAGTCCTTCTGGCATAAGGGAGATGTCAGAAACCGTGCGTGAAAGTATGTCAGACTTTGCGATAACACTGGTCTGCCCAACCATGTTCAGTACGAGTCGTGTACCATCCTCCTCCTTTACATTGCCTGCATACACGCGACCATCCTTAGCAGTTACAGTGACCAAGCGATAGCCTTCGGGCACATCATAACTGGGGTCTAGCATGTTGAGTAGTATGTAATCAGGATCCGCCCGATTAGAACCGGTCAACTCAGGACCAATCTTGCCCCCCTCTCCATACATGACATGACATGCGGCACAGACTTGATTGTAAACCACACGTCCTTTTGACGGATCAGCCATAGCCATTTCGGGGGACATTAGCTTTTTTTTATACTGCGATATTAATTCGCTCTTGTCAGCAGAGACCTTACGGACTTCGCCGTAAACTTTTTCAAACTCAGTCCCCAGAAGCATTTTCAAGCCTCGCGCAACATAAGCTGGAATGTCGCTTTTGCTTAAGCTTCCCCTATTTAGAGCATTAAGCAGTTTACGTGCATAAGCCTTGCGGGCAGCCAAGGTTTCAACTGTTGCTCTTCGAGCATTCGCTCCAAATTCTGCATATCGTTTGAGAAGGATAATTGGAGCCTCCTTAAAATCAAATGTCGCATATGCACGGATAGCTTCCAGCTGCAAAGGACCATCGAGTAAGCTTTCCAACATTGATGGAACTTCGGGATGGCGTTGAGTCAAAAGCGACTTCAAAGCCACCCGTCGAGCCTTTGTTGTAGCGTTAATGTCGCGCAACAATGCCAACGCCTCTTTGCTGGCAGACGCGTCCCCGAAGATCTGGCTTAACTGAGAAACCAGATTCACAACCTCCATGTCACCAGTCTCTTCAAGTTTGAGTTTCAATTCAGCCCAACCCTTTGGCATTGGCACTTCACGCTGCCCAGAGAGTCCACTCAGCATCCCCTTCAGCAAGCTTGCTTGCACCTGAGAATCTTCAATTCCCCGCAAGAGACCTACCATGCCATCAAGTGCACTTTCTTGTGGTCTGACATAAGTTGTCAGTGAGGTGATGATCAATAAAACGACTAGGGCAGACTTCATACCTGATCCATTCTTCTTTTTCTAAAGGTATATGTCCAGAAGGATTGGAAACTCTTCGAAAACAGGCTTTTAATTTGTTCCAGCCTTCCACAGTATTTAATACATGCAAATCTTCACACGCCGTGACTTCGCACGCTACACATTACTCGGTAGTGCTGCGCTCAACCTAGGACCTAAGTTATTCTCCAAAGCAAAGGATGACCCTGAGCGCTTTCAAATTGGTATTCAGGAATATACGTTTCATCGTTGGATTGGTAGTGGTAAGCTAGATCACCTCGACTACCCTGCCCTCGCCAAAAAAGAGCTTGGTATCACACATATCGAGTATTGGAACCGGCCTTTCAACGGTAAGCATACAGACAAGAAATACGTTGGCGAACTAGCCAAGCGTACCACCGGCGAAGGTATGAAAAACGTACTTATCCTCGTCGATGCTCGTCACCAACTTGATGCATCTGCCAAGGATCAGCGCGATAAAGCCGTAGAAGAGCACAAGGGTTGGATTGATTGTGCGGCCCAACTAGGTTGCGATGCGATTCGTGTGAATTGCCGGTCTGGAGGAAACCCAGATCTAAACCTAAAGAATGCCAGTGATGGGGTTGGGCGTCTCTGCGATTACGCCAAAGGCTCTAAGGTAAAAGTCGTCATCGAGCCCCATGGTGGACACTCTCAAAACCCAGACTGGCTGCTCAAGGCAATGAAGGTACTTGATCGCCCAAACGCAGGGATTCTGCCCGACTTCAACAACTTTGGTAGTTACGATCGCTATGACGGAGTGACCAAGAGTCTCCCTTATGCTCCTGCAGTGTGCGCCAAAGCACTACGGTTTGACGAAAAGGGAAATGAGGTTCACACCGACTACTTCCGAATGCTTAAAATCATCTATGAATCTGATTATTCGGGCGTAATTAGCATTGAATTTGAAGGGAGAGGCATTGACCCCATTGAAGGTTCGAAGAAAACAAAAGAACTTATTCTGCGCGCTATAGAAGCTGCATCCAAGGCGTGATACATACTGCGGATGAACTGAAACCCAGCACACTTTGGGGAGATACGATTTGGGGCAATGCACGTGAGGAAGACCTCACCGACATAGATGCCAATCCGCGCCTTTGCGTAGCCGCCCTACTTCCCTTCCGTGATGGCCACCCTGACTGGAAGGGTTTCGAAAAAAGCCTGCATTGGATGCATGACTGTGCAACCGCCTATGAGGTCGACATCAGATTTGTTCTCAATGCGGACACGGGCTATGTATTTAATCTTTCTATCGAGCTGTACGCCGAAGTCCTTAAACGCTTTAGAGCTATCTTTCCTGAATCAACTTTTATAGCCGGATGTACAGCAGTCGATGCCTCGCCAAAAAATTTCGATGCAGATTGCTACCGCCCGCATTTAGATGCGGCACAGGCACAAGGTCCTTGCGAAGTGATGCTTATGACCTCACAAGCCCTGAATGCGCTCGGTCCTGAACAACGTCGAGATGCCTACTACAGCATTGCAGAACATATTACCGTCCCTGCATTAGTTCATGCTTTGGAACCAGCATTTGTGCCTTGGGCAACTCCTTTTGAGCCATGGCTCCTGTATCAACTAGCTCGGCACCCCAAGTTCACGGGTGGCAAGATCTCTACCCTTGATGAGCCTCACTTCCTTCACTGGGCAGCCATGACCAAGGATCTGAATTTGGACTTTTCTCCTCACAGTGGTGATGATTTCGGTATCGCCTCAGCAATCAAGATGGGCCTCCCCTTGCTTATAGGTGCAGGGGTCTCAGCCTGCCCTCTGATCTGCGCAGCTAAAAAGCTTTGGACACGTCAACACTTCGATGCCCGAGTCTACAAACTCTTCGAAGCATTTCAGTCCCTGGAGGATGCAGTCTTTCGTCTCGATGGGAACGGCAGTGCTGCTGCCTACAAACATAGCACGGCAGTCATACTTCAACTGCTGGGAGTTATCGACTCAGACGAAATACATCCCAACTGCACTGATCTCCGTTTCGGCGACGAAAAGGCGCGAATGAAAGAAGCCCTCATACGCCCACTTCGCATTGCAAAACGCCTTGGTATCTCGAATTATCAAATCCCGTAAGCTTACACCTGTGCACAAAACCCTTCTGGGCGATTAGGAAGGTGACTCTGACTACAATGATCTTTTCCCGTCAGTAATTTGCTCGATTTCATCACCCAGCTCTCGAAGAGTCCCGAGGATAGCTTTGGGGATCTTCCCTGACTCACTAATGGGAGTATCCAGAGTCACGACTCCCTTCTCTGCATTGATCAAGTCGATACGAGCTTTGAGTTCAGAAGGCTCAAACCGTGAAACAGTACCAGCGCCCCAACCGTCACTAACTGGCAAAAGTAAATGCCAAACGACACCGGGGGGTGAAGGAAAATTCTGAGGTGTAAGAGGTTTCCCAAACCCCTTCTTAGTCTTGGAAAGAAAGTTGTGATTCTCTCCAGATGTAAATGTTTGACGCGGACACAACTTCCCCCCTGTACAAAGGGACAGGATTGGGTGTGCACCAGCATTGAATGCAAGTTCAGCCTTTGGATTGCCGGAGAGCACTGCATCTATCCAAGTATCTATATTGTATCTCTCACTCTTAAGCCTTTCATACGAATCTTTCATCTCCATCTTGTAACCATCAAACCACCAGCCTGAAACAAGATCTCCGTATCTTTTGGACCACTCACCGCATACGTCTCCCCAGTTCTTCAGAAATGTTGGGTTCGGCGGTTGGTTTTCACTTCTAAGAAAACCCTTAACTCTCTTGGGGTGTGACATTGGGTCAATGTCAGGACCTGCAGGCTTACCATTAATACTAGGCAATGTGTCACCCAATGCCTTTATCACATTGTAGTGACGCATCGGTGCCCGAGCCGTCATGTAAAGAATAAGCTTAATGTCTCTAGCCTTAAGACTCTCTCCTATTTCCTTGATTAGATCCCGTTTGGAGGTCCATACGCCATTCTCAACCCCTAGAAGTCGCTCGTAGACCTTATTGGGGGAACAGTATCTTCCCCAGTGCTGCCCTACTACGAAAATAACATAGCCAGCACGGGTACTCTCAACGTCTGATGCGAAAGCATCCACATCAAAGGAATCAACCGCCTGATTGTAGCTTTTAGAGTTGTGCTGCTTGAAAGCTTCATAATGAAACATCAAACCAAAGCCACTTTGAGAAAGCCATTGTTCGCCAGGGAGATGGGTTGCCTGCAAACCCAGAATAATAAGCACTAAGCCTCTAATCCATTTCAGCAAGTGCATCGGCGAATGCCTTTCCAATTTGACCGAGAATTTTTGAAGAACCGAGATAATGATAAGCTGCGTTAGAGACACCAACCTCTAGGATCTCCAACTCCTTTTCTGTGAACAATTCGGCTTTGTAGGCAGAAAGAGCATCCTCACGTTGCTGACGAGTCAGAGTCTTATCCTTGGAGAGTTCACGACTTCGAGCGTTTAATCTGCCCTTGCGATCTACTAGTTCAGAAAGTTGCTCGTCCCAGTAGTTTTCGGTAAGTACTGCGGTGACATTGTCCTTAAATTCCGGAAAATTAGCAGGAGCAGCCATTGCCTTGCGGAACTCACCATGGATACCAGCGTATCGCTTTTGGTTGGGACCATATTTAGCAATCGGTCCACCCGCGCCCATCACCCCAATCACGAAAGGTAAATCGGGAGCCTTTAGGTCCTTACGAACATCACGGATGAAGTGCGCGAAATTCTCACTGTAGCTATCATAACTACCAGGTTGGCCTCGATTCGGATAAACACTACCTGCCACCATGTCATTCCACCCTTGAAACCAAACAAATCCTGAAAGTTCATATCCAGCCTCAGTATTGTAACCAGGGTAAACACGTTTTATATCACTAAGTACCTTCTTAATATGTTCCAACATTAACCGGTAGTAGACTCCAGAGCGCTCAGCCTTCTCCCTTTTTGCCTCGTTCAAATCCTTGTCCCGTTTCTTGAAGTGCTCAAGTTCCTGCTCGTTGAACCTGTAAGGGCCTGCGCTTGGAGGACGAAAATCCGTGTGCAAAGATTTGCCGCCCCACGAGGTCTTGATGAGTAGGATTGGTTCGCCCAAATGCTTCTGCATGGTGATGCCGAAAGTAAGTTCCGGACCGACCTTAAGGTCACGGCCTCCAGCTCCATAACCGACAGTCAAACGACCAAACTTCTCACCCGATTCTTCAGAGGTATCGATTGATGAAATCCAAATTTGATCATGTACTTTTGCTGTTCCGTCTGGATTTCGAATTGCCTTTAAAAGCGGAGCAGTTTTGGGATCCATGCCCAAATGATCCAAGGTTCGAACAGCAGCATGTCCCTGCATGTTGGACTGACCGACCAGTAAGAACACTTTCAAGGGTTTAGCCCCTAAGACAATAACTGGTCCTGCCAGCAAGGATGTAAGCAACAGAATCGTGTGTTTCATAGAAATAAAAACTATGCCATGATGGCTTTGACAGGTTCGACCTCCTCCACTCCAGTGAGCCTTTGCTCTAACCCCTGAAATGGAAAAACGAAGCGTGAGTGGTCGACTCCCATGAGGTGCAGGATCGTGGCATTTACTTCGTTGAGGTGTACTGGGTCCTTTGTGATATTATAGCTGAAGTCGTCGGTTGCTCCGTAGGTAATACCCGGCCGAACACCTCCTCCTGCCATCCAGATACAGAAGTTTCTTGGGTGGTGGTCGCGTCCATAATTCTCGCGAGTTAGTTTTCCCTGACAATAGACAGTTCGACCAAACTCTCCACCGAAAACGACCAGTGTATCCTCAAGGAGACCACGCTGTTTGAGATCTTTTATGAGTGCGGCAGTCGGTTGGTCTACATCCATGCACTGGTTCTTGATTTGAGCAGGTAAAGATCCGTGCTGATCCCATCCTCGGTGGAGGATTTGAACGACACGCACATCGCGCTCGATTAAGCGACGAGTGAGCAAAGCAGAGTGAGCGTATGTCCCGGGCTTTGTTGCGTTGGGGCCATACATCTCTAGCGTCTTCTTGCTTTCATTACTTAGGTCGGTGAGATCAGGAACACTAACCTGCATCCGAAAAGCCATCTCATATTGTGCGATACGGCTCTGAGTCTCAGGGTCACCAAAGCGGTCATATGTCTTTCGGTTTAGCTTGCTTAGGGCATCCAGCATTGTACGTCGATCGCCTGGGCTTACACCAGGTGGGTTTTTCACGTAGAGCACAGGGTCGCCCGAACCTCTCAACTTGACTCCATCATACTTGGACGGAAGAAAGCCACTCGACCACATACGAGTAAAGAGCGCCTGACTGGGATTTTTCACGGTTGGCGTAAACACAACGAAAGAAGGCAGGTTCTGGCAGTCACTACCTAAGCCGTAACTGAGCCAAGAGCCAATGCTTGGCTTACCAGGAACTTCACTCCCTGTCATGACAAAGGTGCAAGCTGGGTCATGGTTGATTGCTTCTGTGTGAACGGAGCGAACCATCGCAATTTCATCTGCGATAGTCTTCATGTGCGGCACAAGCTCACTCATTTCAATGCCTGACTGGCCGCAGCGATCGAACTTGAACTTGCTCGGCGCAACAGGAAAACGTTTCTGGCCACTAGTCATCGTGGTGATTCGCTGACCATTACGGATGGAGTCAGGTAGTTCTTGATCAAAGTAGTCGTGGAGTCGTGGCTTGTGATCAAAAAGGTCGATTTGTGAAGGCGCACCGTTCATGTGTAGGTAGACAAGACGCTTCGCCTTGGGTGCAAAATGGGGAAAGCCTGACAGCGCAGGGTACATATTGACAGGTTTTGAAACATCCCCTGAAGCTTGTCGTCCTAACATTGAGGCGAGGGCAATGCCGCCAGCTTTTAAGCCAGCACCCTGAAAGAATTGCCTACGATTTTGGAGAATATGGAATTCGTGCGCTGGATTCATAACTAGTTCTTGTTCACGACCTCATCAAGATTGAGCATCAGGTTTGATACTAGAGTCCAAGCGGCAAGCTCAGATGGGGTGAATTTTGGGTCAGCTTTGGTGTCACCAAATGAGATAAGTTTTTTAGCAGAGTCGTCATCATTTGAAAAACGTGAACGGTGCATATTAAGAGTGTCGATGACGACCTTGGCCTCATCGATATCAGCCCTACGTGCTGTAACCACTTGCCATGCCCAATTAACACGAGACTCATCATCTTCACCGCCTTCTCTGAGAATGCGCTGGGCAAGATTGCGTGCCGCCTCGACATGCTGAACGTCGTTTAGTAACTGGAGTGCTTGCATGGGAGTGTTGCTGCGACTGCGGGCTGAGCAACTCTGTTCGCGATTGGGGCCATCAAAACTACTCATAAATGGAGGAGGTGCTGTGCGCTTTAGAAAGGTGTACAGGCTGCGTCGATAGAGATCATCACCCTTTCCTTGTTTGTAATTCCGGGTATTGCTGGATGCAAAACCTACAGGTTCCCAGATGTTCGGTGGTTGGTAGGGCATCACTCCCCGCCCGCCCATTGTGGGGACAAGTAACCCGCTAAGACTTAGAACTTGGTCCCGAATCACCTCTGCATCCAGTCGGTGCCTTGGACCGCGTGCCAAAAGACGATTCTCAGGATCCTTCTCCAAGAGATACTCATCTACAGAAGAACTCTGCTGATAAGCATGGGAAGTTAGGATTCGGGTAATTAGTCTTTGTATGTCCCAGCCATCCTCAACAAACTGTACTGAAAGCCAATCCAGCAGTTCTGGATGACTAGGAAGATCACCTTGCGTTCCAAAGTCAGCACTAGTCTTGACAATACCGGTACCGAAAAATTGTTGCCAGATACGATTCACCAGCACGCGAGCTGTAAGTGGATGCTTTCCGCTGACGAGCCAGTTGGCAAAGTCCAGACGATTATAATCCCGGTCGGTACTCTTTGAGGGTAATGAAGGCAGAAAGCTTGGTACATTTCGGCTAACTTTCTCACCTGGTTGATCATACTGCCCGCGCAACATGACAAAGCTCGGTCTTGGCTTTGGAAGATCGGCCATAATAAATGTAACGGCTATATTTTTGCGGATTTCTTTCTGCTCTTCTGTATGCCTTCCCTTCTCGTCTCTGAGTGCCTGCAGGGATTCATTGCCGCCTTTGGAGAGATAACCCAACCAGTGAAGAAATATACGTTTCTCGTTAGCTTCAGACCATTCCGAAGGTGGTTTGCCTTTCACTAACTTGCGGAGTTCTTCTGGGAGGTCTTTATTACGCTCATTTTCCTTAAGTCCTTTCCAGTTTGACCAAGACAGAAAGGGGTCTGTAGTTGGATCCTTTGTGACGCTGGCTCCAGATTTATCCCAGTAAGCCTTCCCATCAAAGTGCGTGTAGGCCCAACCGTTCACTTTTGCTCCTGGCTTCAGGCCAATATGTGCTGCCTCCACTTCAAGACGCACCCATTTGCCAGTCTGAGGGAGATCACCTATGCGGCGACGGCTAACGGTCTCGTTCTTGCCCCACTCAATTTTGTTCTGCCCCCAGTACGCTCGGTGCTCCCAATTTCCATCATTAAACTGAAGCATTATTTCCTTTGGAGGATTAAGCGTATCGAGGTAGACATGGGCAAAGAGTTTCATTCCCTCCTCGATAATAAGTGGCGGATTCGCACCACCTAGCACTAACTGCTGAAGCCCACTCGCCTCCAGGACAAAAGCCTTTGTTCCGCTAAATACAGGCTCTGGTTTAACAACCGACTTCCACTCCACATTACCTTGCCTAGTGGCTTTTGGAGGAAAATCATCCTCAATCCAAACCGTCTCTTTAGTGATGGGCGAAGGTGGATCATCAAGCTCTGCAGGATCAACGTAGTTTATCTTTCCTGCGGTCTGGGATATGCGCTTTTCTGCAGCTTTAATTTTTACAGCTAGTGCAGATATCTTGTCATTATCACCTGGTCGAGGAACCCGTAGCACTGGCGGAGTGTCCAGTTTATTGCCATCAAGTGCAGGATCAGCAGCACTGTGGAAAAATGCATACATTGAGTAGTACTCCTTCGTGGAGATAGGGTCGTATTTATGATCATGACAAACCGCGCAGCCAGCAGTGAGGCCCATCCAGACCTCAACTGCGGTTGATGTACGGTCCACCGCATTTCGGTAAATCCATTCCTTGGCAATACTACCACCCTCGCCGGTAGTTACATTACAGCGATTGAAACCAGAGGCAATCTTCTGATCCATTGTAGCCTCAGGCAGAAGATCGCCAGCGATTTGCCAGCGGGTAAAGTCATCGAAAGATAGGTTTTCGTTAAACGCCCTCACGACCCAGTCACGGTAGGGCCACATAGAACGCTCATTGTCCAAGTGTAGTCCGTGTGTGTCTGCGTATCGTGCAAGATCAAGCCAGTAGCGAGCCATATGCTCTCCATAGGTTTTACGACGCATGAGGTTGCTGATTAACTTTTGAAGTTTGCTGTCTGACTGATCAGCTATATAAGACTCCACATCCTGCGGAGTTGGAGGCAACCCAGTCAGGTCGAGGAATAATCGACGCACCAATATCTCTGGTTCAGCCAATCGGCCCGGCTTCAGCCCTTCCTCCTTGAGTCTCTTTTGAAGGAAATAATCTATGGGATTGGTCGAGTCCTGTGGGACAATGGGTTTCTTTGGTT
Organism: uncultured Opitutia bacterium; assembly: GCA_913048125.1. Taxonomy (GTDB): domain Bacteria; phylum Verrucomicrobiota; class Verrucomicrobiia; order Opitutales; family JABJCN01; genus JABJCN01. The sequence continues at coordinate 11,679 of CAJWWL010000086.1, forward strand.
CGATAAACGACCAGTGTGATTCATACTTGGCACCCTGTTCAATCCATCGCTTGAGGATGTCCAGTTCTTCCGGAGACAAAGTTTTCTTGGAGACCGGAGGCGGCATCAATTCATCCGTGTCCTTTGTGATGATTCTTTGCCAAGCCTCACTCGCATTGAGATCACCGGGTACAATTGCCGAAACTCCATCTCTCGGCTCAAGTGCACTTCTCTCATCATCCAGACGCAGGCCACCCTTGCGACTCTTTGCATCTTGCCCGTGACACGAAAAGCAATTTGCGGACAGGATCTTTCGTACGTCCTTGTTATAACCTACTTCAGTGCCCCCAGAGTAAGAGGCGGAAGCGACCCAACCAACAAACAAACCAAAAGCATAGGATCTCATGGCTTTCTGATTATTAAAAAGCTGAGACAGCAC
>CAJWWL010000087.1 GCA_913048125.1 uncultured Opitutia bacterium
AAAAGTTATCAACAAGAGGTTCGAGGATATGGGAGGTGTCATTGACCCATCTAAAATTACCTACGGAGGAGGTGGTGGCCGCGGTGGCCGTGGTAACAATAATTTTGGCGGCAATAACAACCAGAATAATGTAAATTTTGAAGACCAGAATCTTCGTACTCTTCATAACTCCAAACGCTTTATTCTTCAGGACTTTGTTCGTGACAACACCTTTGTCTATGCTGGTGGTCTCACTTACACGGAAGACATGAAGATCCCCTATCCCCCCAACAACCGGCTTCCTGAGTTGGCAGATGCAAATACAATCAATACTGCAATCATGGGTTCGGATGCCGCTAGCCATTCCAGAAATCTTGAAATTATGGCGATGGGTGACCTCAAAACTCAGATCACATACGCAATCAACAGCCAAGAGTTTAGAGCCCGTTTTCGCAATGATGATTCTACTGGTACCACGATTAGGATGCACGCGACTGAAGATTCAACTAGTGCATGGACTGGTGCCCAAATGGTTGCAAATGGCTGGATGAATCTAGACTGGTTTGGCTTCTTTTATCATGGGAATGCTCCTTGGGTCTTCCACAAAGAACTAGGCTGGCTTTACAACAAGCAAGGTACAGCAGATAATCTTTGGCTTTGGCACGAAGGTTTAGGCTGGTGCTGGACAACCAGTGAACAATATCCCCACCTGTACAGCACAAATCACGGTTGGGTCTACTTCCAGTCTGGGACTACAGCCCCCTGTTATTTCTACGACTACGATGACAGCCAGTGGCGTACCCACTGATCTCGCTTCGTCAAATTAAGCCCATTGTGACAAAGCCTCAATAGGCTTTCGAAAATAATACACGACCATCACTTGGTTTTCCTGTGAATGGACAGGTGCCTGACTCTTTATTACCTTCATCTGGGATACATCGAATGGAAACTTTTAGGTCCTTTTGTAGCTGTTCTTCGGTAGCAGGGTCATGTGCCCAATGAGCTAGTGCAAATCCGCCATGAATTTCATCTCTTGGAGCAAAGAAGTCATAAAAATCTTCTTTGGTATCTAGCGTTACAGTGTTGGCCTTCTGGAACTCGTGTGCTTTTTGATGCAAGTTATTCTGCATTTCTTGCAGAATAGAGGGTAAATCATCTACAAACTTTGCCCTTGGCATACCTGCGCGTTCCTGTGGTCCAAGATCTCGCCGCCCGACAAAAACAGAGTCAGACTCTAGGTCGCGGGGGCCGACTTCGACTGTTAGGGGGATACCTTTTTTCACCCATTGCCACATCTTCTCGCCGCCGCGCAGGTCACGGTCGTCGAGTTCAACCCGTACAGGCTTACCATCGTAGCTCTGGTCTCGGATTTCCTGAGCTAGTTTTTCACAGTGCTCAAGAACTTGCGCTCGGGTCTCTTCTTTTGGCGTTATTGGCAGGATCACAACATGAGAGGGGGCGAGCCTTGGTGGCACGACCATTCCATTGTCATCTGCATGCGTCATAATGAGACCCCCGACTAGACGTGTCGAGACGCCCCATGAGGTTGTCCAAGCGTGGACTTGCTGACCTCCCTTATCTAGATACTGAATGTTACTAGCTTTTGAGAAATTTTGTCCAAGGAAGTGGGAGGTTCCTGCCTGAAGTGCTTTGCGGTCCTGCATCATCGCCTCAATAGAGTAGGTGTGCAGAGCTCCGGGGAAACGTTCTCCTTCAGTTTTCTCACCCTTGATGACGGGCATAGCCATGTAGTTCTCGGCAAAATCAGCGTAGAGATCGAGGATGAGGCGAGTCTCCTCCATGGCTTCCTCGCTGGTCGCATGCACGGTGTGACCCTCTTGCCAAAGGAACTCAGCGGTTCTGAGGAATAAGCGAGTACGCATTTCCCAGCGCACTACATTGGCCCATTGATTTATGAGCAGAGGAAGGTCTCGGTATGACTGTACCCATTTTGCAAAGAGTTCTCCAATGATAGTCTCTGAAGTTGGGCGTACGATGAGAGGTTCCTCCAGTTGGCCGGCTGGCACCAACTGGCCATCCTCACCTGCCTCAAGCTTTGAATGGGTGACCACTGCGCATTCTTTGGCAAAGCCTTCTACGTGTTCCGCTTCACGCTGTAAGTATCGCAGAGGAATAAACAAAGGGAAATAGGCATTTTGGTGACCGGTCTCCTTGAACTTAGCATCCAGTTCTTTCTGGATGTTTTCCCACAAGGCATAACCCCAGGGCTTGATGACCATGCAGCCTCGTACAGGTGAGACCTCGGCAAGGTCAGCGGCGCGGATCACCTGTTGGTACCACTCAGGGTAGTCTTCGGTTCGGGTTGGCGTTATGGCAGTCTTTGCTTTTTTCGACATTTAATTCAGGGGTTTATTGTTCCGCTCTGAGCAGTTTACACACTCAATTTGTAGGCTTCGATGGCCGTTTCGCCCCACAGGCGAGCCTGTTCTGACTCTGTTAGTTTGGAGGCAAACTTTTCCACAATACCGACCCAGTTTGCATAATCAACGGCAAGCAGCGCGACAGGCCAATCTGACCCAAACATAAGACGAGATGGCCCAAATGCTTCTAGTGCGGTATCCAGATAGGGTGCTAGTTGCTCTTCAGTCCAGTTGTCCCATTCCGCTTCGGTAGCAACTCCGGAAATTTTACAATATACATTTTCCCGTTTGGCCAATTCAAACATCTGAGAGGTCCATGGTTCAAGAACACTCTCACCGATGCGAGGCTTTGCAATGTGATCCAGAACGAAGATTTGCTGTGGATGCCGGTCAACAAATGTAATTGAAGGGCCAAGTTGGCGTTCGTAGATTAGGATATCGTAGATCAGGCTATGATCTTTGAGGATGGAGATCCCTTTGTTGAAGGCATCTCCTAGAATAAATTCGTCATCAGGTTCGTCCTGCACGACGTGGCGCATACCAACGATTTTTGGCTCAGCAGCAAACCTTTCAATATGCGCCTCCACGTCCGACTCCATAAATGGCACCCAGCCAACTACTCCCTTTATGAATTCATTATTAGAAGCATATTCGTTTAGGAATTCAGTTTCACGTAGGGTTTGGCTCGCCTGTACAGAGACCACGCCGTCTATACCTGTCTGCTGTGTTTCTTTGAGCAAGTCCTCGGGACCAAAGTTTCGGCGAAGCTTTGCCATGTGATTACCGATCCAAGCGTATTCCACCGGGTCGTAATTCCAGAAGTGATGATGCGAGTCGATCTTCATGAAAGAATTCTTAAAATTAGGGGAGGAATGCACGCAAAAGCACCTGCCTTTGGCAAGATTTTAGGCTCTTCAAATTTTTTTTGAACGCACACACATTTTACTCCATCGAATGTGCGTACCCACCCCTGTAACCTTCTTCGGGCACTTTTGATGTTGAACCCCGAGACCCAATGAGATATGAATGCCCAAGTTTTAAATCAAGCTGCAACAACCAGCTTTATACCCGTGGACACTACAGACAACAGCGGAGGTATCCTCCAAGGCCAAAGTTTGCAGTCGGAGGATTCTCCCGATTCGCAACTCATTGAGCATGTAAAAGCTGGCCATGCCAACGCATTCAACACTCTTGTTAATCGTTACCGCGAACGTGTCTTTTCTGTAGTTTACAACATGACATCCAATCGTGAGGACGCTAACGACGTCACTCAGGATGTTTTTGTCAAAGCCTTCCAAAACATTCATCGTTTCAAAGGAAACTCAGCCTTCTTCACTTGGCTTTACCGAATTGCTGTCAATACGGCGATCAGCTTTATCAAAAAGAATCGTAATCGTCAGTATTTCAGTCTCGAAAATCTTCAAGAGGACGGGATTAGTGGTAAAATCGCAGAAATCCTTTCTTCTCGAAAGCACTCCAGACGCGACATTTTATTGCGCGAATTACAGGAAAAATTGAACGAAGCGCTTCAAAAACTGTCTGTTAAGCATAGAACAACAGTTGTTCTCTTTGAAATAGAAGGACTTAGTCATAAGGAAATCGGCCAGATACTTAAATGCTCTGAGGGCACAGTTCGCTCACGCCTACATTACGCAAAGAACGAATTGCAGAATTACATGGAGGACTACCTCCGCCAAGGATTTGATGGATACAACGAATGAGGAATAACAAACAACCCCAAGAAGACCCAATCCGCTTGGACGATCTTTTCCAGCTCAAACGCCAAGAAAAGCCCGACCAACAGTTCTGGGAGGAATTTGACGTACAACTTCAGCAAAAGATGCTAGGCTCTATGGTTGATCGTCGTAACTTACTCGACCGATTCCGCCAGTTCACGCTACGGAAGATTCTTCCCTTGTCTCTTGCTGGCAGTGCTTTGGCAGCTCTTGTTGTGTCCCTTTCTCCGCTCTGGAAACCGGTACACTCGGACAAGCCCAACACTGATGTTGAAGTCGCTGCCTTATCACAGCCTTCAAATACTGAGATTGAATCAGTTGACTTTCACGAAGCTACCCTTTCAGCAACTCAGGTTGACTTTGATTCTCTACCTGAGTTTTCTAGCTTAGAATTATCAGTGGATGCCTCTCTAAATGCAGTCTATGAGACTAATGGTTTGGTTGCTTCTTCGGATTCCCTCCTGACCGGCATTGCAGAACAACTCTTCTAGGAGTCAGCACATGTTTCCTGCCGCATATTCTCCAGCGGCACGAACTGCATTGCTGTTATTAACTTTTCTGTCTGCAGGAAGCTCTTTTGCGCAGACTGGTATTCATGACCTCCAGCGTAGGGTAGTAGAGGTTTTTAGTAGCCAGAGTAATTCTGTCGTACGCATTAAAGCTCAGCGCGAAGAGCTTAATCCTGCAGAGAACGAACCAAGACTTCGGCTTACCATTGGTTCTGGTTTCTTCGTTAGCAAAGAAGGGCATGTTCTGACCAATTCTTCCCTAGTTTACCAAATGGATAAGGTTCTTGTCGAATATCGTCAGGGTCTAGAGGTAAATGCGAAGGTTGTAGGCTTAGACCTAATTTCCAATATTGCATTGCTCAAACTCGAGAAGCTTCCTGATAAGGCGACTTTCGTACAACTCGATGACTCCCCCAAGCTGCCTGATGTTGGCATTTTTTCTATAGCGATCACCTGTCCGCTTCAATTTGCTCCATCACCATCGATGGGCATTGTGACAGGTCACGAAAGTTCGATTGGTCGCCGTCCTTTTCCCACACCCATACTTCGAACAAATATCCCAGCACTTCCAGGAGATAGCGGTTCCCCTTTGTTTGGACTCGATGGTCGTTTCCTTGGAATCAATGTTGCTTCCATCAAGGAAATCCGTGCAACTTGCGTTTTTCCTGCTCGCGCTACCAAGAGAATTCTAGATGATCTTTTGCTATCAGGTAAAGCCGAGTACGGAACCATTGAACTGAAGGTCAAGGAGGAGAAGAATCTGGGAACTCCTTCTGGGAATCGACTCATAGTTTCTTCTGTCATCCCTAATGGCCCAGCAGCTAAGGCAGGTTTACAAAACGGTGACTGGATAAAGTCCTCCATTTATGGCCCGATCTTAAGTTTGGGAGACTTGCAAACTGCCCTGTTCTATACGCGCCCTGGTCAGTTACTCAAGCTTACCGTTGAGCGTAATGGTGAGTCTTCTGAGTTCTCAGTGCCTGTACAGGCACGCCTTCCTAGGTCTACCGGTTCCGTCCCCAAAGCACCTGCGGTACCGCAGTCTCCGTAGGTTAGCTTATCTAAAAGCTTAGATAAGTATGTCCTTAGTCTGGCAAAAAACTTCCATCGAATCTTGATGGTCTGCTCAAGGTTGTTAACAAATATCCCCTTTTACCCACCACCATCCAATCCCTTCTTCAATGCGACTCGAAAAAGATTCTATGGGCGAAATGGAAGTACCTGATGAGGCACTTTTTGGCGCCTCGACCCAGCGTGCGGTCCTCAATTTTCCAATCAGTGGACGTCCGATGCCTACCGCGTTTATCCATGCTCTTGGCACTGTTAAATGGGCTTGCGCCGCCGCTAACGAAAGCCTTGGACGGCTCTCTGCCGAGAAAGCTTCACTAATAAAGACTGCTGCCCTTGAAGTAGAAGATGGTCGACATGACTCAGATTTTCCTGTCGACGTCTTTCAGACCGGGTCCGGTACTTCCTCGAATATGAACATAAACGAGGTTGTTTCAAATCTTGCAGCCCAATCTTCAGGGAATCCTATAGGAGCTAAAGAGCCGATCCACCCCAACGATGACGTCAATCTTGGACAGTCATCGAATGATATTATTCCAACTGTACTCCACGTGAGTGTCGTCCTTGCGCTTCGGGATAAATTGCTTCCAGCTTTAAACCACCTAGGTGAAGCCCTTGAAGCCAAATCCGAAGAATTTTCAGAAGTTATAAAAATCGGTAGGACTCACCTGATGGATGCGACTCCGTTAACCCTCGGTCAGGAGTTCTCAGGATATGCAGCGCAACTCCGTAAAAGTGAAGCCCGTGCTCAGCGTGCCATAGACTGCTTGCTAGAATTGGCCATCGGGGGTACTGCTGTTGGAACTGGCATCAATACCCACCCAGAGTTTGGTGCTTCTGTTTGTGCAAATCTGGCTGATAAGACTGGTCTTGGTTTTCGCGAGGCGGATAATCACTTCGAGGCCCAGGGAGCCCGGGATGACTGTGTAGAGGCTGCCGGACACCTCACTGCTATAGCTGCTAGCCTTACGAAGGTCGCCAACGATATTCGTTTGCTGGGGTCGGGTCCCCGTTCAGGCATTACTGAGATCAGCCTACCTTCGACTCAGCCGGGCTCTTCTATTATGCCCGGTAAGGTCAATCCCGTTATGAGTGAGATGCTTGTTCAAGTCTGCATATACGTTCAAGGGCTTTCTCAGTCTGTTTCGATCTGCGGTCGTGATGGGCATTTCGAGTTGAATGTGACCCTCCCGCTCATTGCTCACTGTTTGCACGAATCTATTGAGTGTCTTGCTAATGGTGCCCGCACTTTTGCTGACCGTTGTGTGGTTGGTATTGAAGCGAACGAAACGCGCTGCCGTGAACTGGTTGAGCGGTCCCTCATGCTGGTCACTGCTCTCAATCCTCACATTGGGTATGATAATGCTGCCAAGGTTGCGAAGCAGGCATTTGCCGAAGGGAAGACTCTAAAGGAGGTTGTCCTAGAGTTAGGGCTGCTAGATGAGCCTACGCTCAATGCCGCTCTTGACCCGCTCACGATGGTAAAACCATCCTGAAACGTTTTGGCTGTTTTCCAAAAAACCCTCACCTTCCGCACTTTCGGGAAGGGTACAGTTGAGATCACTGGTGAGGTTCAGGAGGTCCTTAGATCTAGTGGTTTGCAGTTTGGCACGGCTAGTATATTCGTGCAGCATACTAGCTGCAGTCTAGTGATTATGGAAAATGCTGATCCTTCTGCTCGCCGTGATTTAGAAGTCTTCATGGATGATCTCGTGCCAGACAACTACCCAAAGTTTATCCACACCCACGAGGGCCCAGACGATATGCCTAGCCACATCAAAATGGCATTAACCCGTACTACTGAGGTGATACCGTTTAGTAATGGAAAGCTAACTCTCGGAACGTGGCAGGGTATATTCCTATGGGAGCATCGAGTACAGCCTCACAATCGGCGCATTGTTTTATCTATGCAAGGCGATTGAGCCTTATTTGACTATCTCTAGAAGTTCACACTCGAAAATCAAAGCGTCACCAGGTTTGATTTTTCCACCTGGGCGAGGATTATCTCCGTAACCAAGTTCGCTGGGAATGTAGATTCGAATCTTGCCGCCTACCTTGCATTTGGTGAGGCCACCGGAAAAACCTTTTATGACGCCCCTCATGGGAAAACTTGCTGGCTGTCCGCGATCGACCGAGCTATCGAAGATCGTACCATCGATGAGTGTTCCGTGATAATGAAGTCGCACGGTGTCATTCATCCCCGGCATATCCCCATTTCCTTCTTTCAAGATTTCATAGTAGAAACCGGAAGGATCCTTTTGGATCCCTTCTTGTTTTTCTATGCTCGAAAAATACTTGGCTGCCTTAGCCTTGTTAGCGGTTGCAGCCTTACTGCTTACCTTTGCTTGCGCTTTTTGCGCTACCTCCATCTTTCCCCGCATGATGGTCTGTATAGCAGGCTGGAGCTTCCGAACATCCTCCGGCATTTCCTTCAGCTGAATGCCCCTTTTGATTCCGTTTAAAATATGGATGATCTCAGTTTCAGAGAACTCCATTCTGGCTAGTCCGGAGCCTTGGGCAAACATCACACCAATTGCTTCAAATACTTGCTTGTCTGGAGTTTTTGCGTCCTCTGCACCTTTTAATCCAGAAGTTTGGAAGGTAGCGAGTAAAACAAATGCAACCAGCATCGCTGATTTGCGTGTTAGAGATGTATCTTTAGACATTTCCAAACGATGCCTGGTAGCTAATTTGAGTCAATTCTATTGGCTGACTACCGATAGGATGTTCAACTTGCAGGGTATCTTTGAATACTACATAATATAACCCCATGGAAAGAAGCACACGCCAACGTAGGGCAATTCTCCACGCACTCGCTCAGTCAGGCAGACCGTTGCGTCCTATCGAGATTCTCGAACTAGGCCAAAAAGAAGTACCAGGCTTGGGTTTAACTACCGTATACCGAAATATCCGACAAATGACGGCTGATGGTTCTTTAGTTCGTGTCTACTACCCCGGTCAACCAGCCCTTTTCGAACTACCAACGGGTAAGTTTCTCCCCCACTTTATCTGCCGCTCGTGCCAGCAGGTGTATTACTTTGAGGAGGAAGCCCCTGATGTTCCTTACGATCCACCTGCTAATTTTAGAATCGAGAGTCAGGAAGTGGTGTTTTACGGACATTGTTCAGACTGCCCATAGTAACTGCCCACGATTTCCCCTTGCTTAATGACAATCAATTGCCATTAAGCAAGCGCATGTACATTAGGCTCTTCTCCTACTTTCTTTTTTTTACTGCATTCGTACCTGTTAAGGCGCAAGATGAACTCCCTGAGCAGGTAACGGTTGCGCATAGGATGGAGGCAGAGCTGTCAGAAATGGGAGGGAGTCTATCGATTTTTGGTCGGGACGAGATTGATTTGATGGGCGGGCTTTTCGTCGCAGACATTTTGCGTTGGTCTCCAGGTGTTAGTCTGACTCGTACTGGTGGCCCTGGCCAGAATACCAAGATGTATGTTCGCGGTACCGAGCCTAGACATACACTGTTGCTCATCGACGGGATGGAAATTCGCAACACCAACAGTCCAGATGGGTTTGACATTGTGAATCTTCCCACGGGTGACATTGAGCGCATTGAATTGATTCGAGGACCCCATAGTCCACTATACGGCGCTGATGCCCTTGGTGGTGTACTCAATATTGTGACCCGCGATGTTGGGGGCAAGTCTGGTGGCTACTCCCAAGTCTCCATGGGTAGTTATGGGACGCTGTCCGGGGCTCTTCATGCCTACGGCCGAGAGCAAAAACTACACTACTCAGTCCATGGTTCACTATTTAATACGGATGGTTTTTCGGTTGTGGAGGAAGGTTCTGAACTGGATCCATATGAAAATCAGTCAGTTAGCCTATCAATGGGTTACGATCTTTCCAAATCCTTGGCACTTAAGTTCAATGCTCGCCTGATAGAAGCAGAAACCCACTACGATAACGCTGCCAGCTTGGATGCCATAGGCTATATCAGTGAAACCCAAAATATGGCATTTATGCTGGCGATGACCCGTCAGATTGAATTGGGGGCTCCCTTAGACAGATTTGCTATCAGCCATAAGGAGTTTCAACAGGATACTATGGACTTTGGGTTCTCGCATTATTTCAGTCAGGCTCGAAAGGCTGAATGGCAGCGTACTATCAATTTTGGAGAACAGACTCGATTGATGGTCGGATTAGATTACCTCGAAGAGGAAGGTCTACAGCAAACGGCTTGGTCTAGGATCTTAGAAAAACTGCGTTCGACTTCTGGGTTTGTCCAAGTTCGGAAATCTTACGGAGAATCCTTTGCTGTAGATTTGGGCACGAGACTTGACGATAGCGATAATTGGGGTTCGGAGGCAACATGGCGAGTGGCAGCTAGCTATCGTATAAGTTCTTCAACTCGGCTGAAGGGTAGTATCAGCACAGGTTTTTCTCCTCCCAATGTTTATTATCTCGCGAATGCTCAGGATCCCAAAACCCTTCAGCCTGAGGAAAGTAATAGTTATGACTTTGGGATTGAGCATACCCTTTTCAACGGGAATGCTTTTCTAGGCCTCACTTACTTTCGCAATGATATTGATGACCTGATGGGCTGGAATGCTGATTACAAGGTGATTAATATCGATCAAGCAAAGACGCGCGGAGTGGAGACTTCCCTGAACTGGATGCCGTTCGATGATTGGCGAATAATGTTAGACTGGACTCATCTACTTACCGAAGATCTTGCTACTGGGAAGCAGCTGGACTTTCGACCAGAGAATCAGCTAGGTGTTCGTATCTTCTGGCAGCCTACTGACCTAAATTTTTCAGCTTTCCTGGGTGCTCGACATCGATCTGTACTCTACAATGTCTTCACTGATTCTGCTTGGAACACATTCAACAATGAAGAGGTCAACCCTTCTCCCGGAGGAACGAGCTGGGAGGCTGCCCTCCAGTATAAGCTTTCCGCCAACGCACATTTGTTTCTTCGGGGCGAGGACCTGTTCAATCAGCAACTTGAGGAAATGCGCGACTACAATGGAAATCCCTATGCGGTATCAGGTCGTGCATTTCGCTTGGGACTTAAGTGGCGCTTTTAAACCATTTTCGGCATAATTCCTGCATTGTTTTCCTTCATGGAATACAATTACCTCATCGACCCTATAGGAGAGAATAGAAAAAAACAGAGCATCTTGATGCAGCAGCTATCCTCGGGAAGACGTATTGTTAACTCATGGATGGATGCAGGAGGTCTGGCAGTTGCCAACAAATTAGCTTCTACAGTCAGCCGCTCAACAATTGCCGTAAATAACCTTTCTACATCAAACTCTTTCCTTCAAACTCAGGATGGAGTACTCAAATCGGCTTCAGAAATCCTTGATCGAATGGGGCAACTGAAGGCCATGTCACAAGGTGTGTTTGGAGATAACACCGGTGCATACCAAAAGGAGTATGAGATCCTGCGTGAGGAGTTAGCCAGTCTAAGCCAACAGACTTTTAATGGCGTAGACCTATTTGCAAGCCCTAGCGGCAATCTCCCTGTAATCGGGGACCCAAGTGCTTCCACTAGCTTCCTAATATCTCAACCGGACCTAGACGATGCAGTTTCGGATATTGGAAATGAGAGTCAGCTGGCCAACCTTTCAACGTCGAATTTTACAGATGCACTTCAGAATGTTGCGACCTTAAGAGCTACCAATGGAGCGCAGCAGTCACGTGTTGATGCATCCTTCGATTTGATGCGTGTTCAAATCACGAGCAAAAGTGCAGCATACAGTGCGATCATGGATGTTGACCTTGCTCGAACATCGACTGATTTAGCTGTCACAAATATATATACCGCCTCGGGTGCAGCTGTGTTTAACTCTGGTTTACTAGTCAGCTCCAGAGTTGGGATGTTGATACGCTAGGACTAAATCAATCATTTGGGCCAGATGGGGTTACCATCAGGATCCCATTCTCGAATTCTTCCAGTTGGTCTTCCTCCTTCAAGGTGAGTTTGCCAATCCAATTTTCCATTCGGATGTTTTCTTGTTGCTGTGCCCGTAAAGGGCTTTGCGGCACCAACCTTACGCCAAAGTCCATCAGTTCCAAATTCTAAATCATTGTAATCAACAGTCGCTTGTTTGGTTTTTTCATTTTGTATTCGTTCTATTTCCGAGCGTTCACAGGCAACTAAAAGCATACCAACCATAAAGGTTAATTCTCGCCAAAGAGGCATTGCTTTTGAGTCAGACATTCCTATTAAGTGTCCACTATTCTCGTTTTTACGCTAGAAAATTTAACGGGCCGTTAGCTCAATGGTTAGAGCAGGGGACTCATAATCCCTTGGTCGCAGGTTCGAATCCTGCACGGCCCACCAAAATCTC
>CAJWWL010000088.1 GCA_913048125.1 uncultured Opitutia bacterium
CGGGACCACCTAGGCTGATTGCAACTGCTACACCAGCTATGTTTCCCAGCCCGACAGTGCCCGAAAGTGCAGCAGTCAATGCCTGGAAATGGCTTACTTCTCCTTGTTCCTTTGGATTCGTGTATTTGCCACGTACTATGTCGGTAGCCAATTTGAAGCCACGGATATTAATGAATTTGAAATAGACTGTGAACACTGCTGCGCCTAAAACCAGCCACACAAGTACGAAAGGTACACTATGTTCTCCGATTTCTATCGACCAGAAAACTACGCTTTCAATACTTTGCGTTGCAGGACCAATCATTTCATTGATCTTTTCATCCCAAGATCGCGTTACGCCGTCCTCAATTTTTTCTGTAGTATTTGAGTCCGCTTCCATAGCAGAAGAGGGTACCGACTCTCCACTAACTGAAACGCAAATGAAAGCCATGAGGCTAAGGACTGATAATAATCGAGACGGTGCTTGGGGGGATCTCATTTTTAGGGGATGGGTTTAATTTTGTACCCATGATTATCCGCACTATGCCCATGGCAAGGTTTTAGGCTTTTCTCGCTCTTGTCTGCGAGACAGAATGATTGGATAATATGTTCGATACCATAGATCGTCATCTAGCCCGAGAGTGGCTAAAATCCTTCGGACTCACAACCGGGGCTATTTTGGGGCTCTTCCATGTCCAAAACCTCTATGACAACCTAGGTGACTTTCTTGAGCACCGTGCAGGCGCGGCAGAGATTTTTCGATATCATCTTTTAGTAACTCCATCTTTGCTGTCGCCCGTTCTTCCGTTGAGTGTTTTAGTCGCCACCCTCCTGAGCTATGGTGCTTTGCATAAAAATCAGGAAATTACTGCTATGAGAAGTATGGGTAAGGGCATTTGGAGCCTCTTGCGTGTGAATTTATTTTTTGCGAGTTTGTTGTCAGTTGCTCTGTTTGTTCTAAATAATGGTGGGATATCTTATTCTACGGAGTCTTCTCGTGCACTTTACGATGAACTGATCAGCAAACACGGATCAAAGGGATCGGAAGATACCTCAACCTTGAGCCATCTCACATTTGAGAATGCTTTGGAGCATCGCCTCTGGGTCATGAATGCTTTCAACTCTACCGAGTCAAAAGGGAGGGGAGTCTACCTTTATCAACGTGATGCGGAGGGACAACCTATTGAGCGTTTGACTGCACGTTCAGCGAGTTTTGACTCGCAGTCTCAGAGCTGGAAATTTCAGCTTGGTCGACAGGTCTTTTTCGACCCCGAAGGTCTCCCGCTTAGGTTTGTTGATTTTGAAGAAAAAATAATTACTGGGCTGGACACACCGAGGGTATTACTGGCGAGCCAAAAGAAAGTTGATGACTTATCTCTTCGCGAGCTCAGAGACTTAGCATCCAAAAGTAATCTTGGGCATGGTAGTGAAAGTCGGCGCTATGGCGTACTCTACCATCAGTCAATCGCCCAACCTTGGAATTGTGTCCTCGCCCTTTTGATTGGAGTCCCCTTTGCCGTTGGCGGAACTCGGGTCAATCCAATGGTGGGTGCGACCAAGGCAATAGGTATCTTTGTCGCCTTTTTTTTAATTTCAGGTTTATGCCGTTTTTTGGGCGAGGAAGGCTCTCTTGCTCCCTTCGTTGCAGGCTGGCTTCCTCTTGTCCTGCTTGGGGCATATGCTATGTTTCTGATTATCCGATTGAGTTAGCCCTCAACCTCCATGGCCACGGCTTCGTGTGGATCGACCACATGTATGGGACATTTTTGCTTTTCACTTAATGGTTGGAAAGTGTTTCTGACGATGTCTACCTTATTGCAGTCGCGACTTAGGTGCGCTAGGAAAACCTTTCGCCATCGTGGGTTCTCTACTGATTCTAGCAAGTCAAGTGCAGCCTTGTTGGAGAGGTGACCGTGTCTTCCCAGAATACGTTGCTTTAGAGACCAAGGGCGGCGGTCGTCCATCTCAAGCATTTGTATGTCATGGTTGGCTTCTAAAACTAGGTAGTCAACGTCTTGAATCTTGTTCTGGACAAATTTGGGTGCATAGCCCAAGTCGGTTAACCAGACCAGCTTACGTGGGGGATTGAAGAGGTCGTCTTCGCCCCATGCAAATAAATAGCCTACCGGATCATAAGTATCATGTGGAATTGTGAAGGGAGAGACTTTCAGGTCTCGGAAAACAAAGCTCTGTCCCGTTTTGAATAGCTTCCAATTCACTCGCCTCGATAGTTGCTTCTGAATAGGGCGTGCGGTGTCTTCATTAGCAAAGAACTTTAGGTGTCCGTGCCGCGCGAGTCCCTTTAATCCTGTTGCATGGTCTGAATGTTCGTGTGTTACAAAGACAGCGTCCACGTCTTCAATGCGTTGTCCCGCATCCTCAAGCATTTCACAGATGCGTTTGCCTGAAAAGCCCGCGTCGATTAGAACAGTACTGTGTTCAGTTTTTAGGAGGGAACAGTTGCCTGAACTGCTCGACCCCAGAATCCTGTAATAATATCCCACAAATCCGGACAGTGCCCAAGACCGTTTGGTCTGAAAAGCCTTTTTTGCTGTTTTGAATATAAATTCCAAGATTTACACATGGGAAGTAGTTCTCATACTCGCGCGTTCATTTTTGTAAATCATGGGCGACGATCAACCATCGCGAAATTACGACGAAAGCTTTTCTGCTACCGAAGGCTACCGGGAAACCTTGCCTGATATTCAGAATTCAGCTGACCATGCCATCATGGGCGCAGACGTGCCTGTTTCCCAAGTTGGATCCTCAAATTTTCGACTCCCGCTAACTATTCGAGGAGATAAAGGCGAGCCGAGGATTGTAGAAGCTGGTGTTACAGGAACTGTTTCACTCAAGGCCGGAGATAAAGGCATTAATATGTCTCGAGTGATGCGGACATTTTATGAGTTTTCCGATCGGGAGTTCACACTTGAGCTTTTGGAGGAAGTACTTGCCCGATTTCGTACTTTGCTTGGTGAGGAAACCGCTCAACTTCAACTTCACTTTTCATACCCTCTCCTGAATCCTAGCCTTCGCAGCGGTTTGGAAGGTTACCAGTACTACGAGGTCGCGTTTCTTGGAGAGATCAGTACTGATGGGAAATTTCGTAAGTACCTCCAGTTCGATTATATCTACTCTTCTGCTTGTCCTTGCTCCAGCAGCCTTGTGGACCATGCACGTCAGCAGCGCAGTGTATACGGAATCTCCCACTCTCAGCGAAGCACAGCACGGGTGACTGTCGAAATCTCTCCCGACGCGGTACTGTCTATCGAAGACCTTCGAAATCACTGCTTAAACGGCCTGCGCACTGAAACTCAGGTTATGGTGCGTCGCGAGGACGAGCAGGCTTTTGCTGAGCTCAATGGGGCATATCAGATCTTTGTTGAGGACGCGGTCAGATTACTTTTCAAGGAACTAGACGCAGACCCCCGAATCATCGATTTCAAAGCAGTTTGCTCTCATCTTGAATCCCTTCATTCCCACGATGCAGTTGCAGTAATTTGCAAGGGGGTACCTGGTGGATTATCCAGTGACTTTCCTGACTTCAGAAGCCTTGTTCGTTAGTCAATAGCGATCCTTATGGAACCTGCCCAGCGCGACGATGAGATTTTTGACGTTGTTGATGTACTCGATCGCGTGATCTCCCAAGCCACTCGCCGAGAAGTTCATGATCAAGGTTTACTCCATCGAGCAGTTCATATATTAATTCTCAACTCCAGTGGTGAAGTTTTCTTACAGAAGCGATCAATGGCCAAGGATACTCATCCGGACTGTTGGGCTAGTTCTGCCTCAGGACACCTTGATGCTGGTGAGGACTACCTTTCTGCTGCCATTCGCGAATGCAAAGAAGAACTTGGGGTTTCTTTTCAGGAATTTGAATTTCTTTTCAAGATTACACCCAGCACTGCCAATGGCTGGGAATTCGTTGAAGTATACCAAGGTCTGCACGAAGGACCTTTCTCGTTGAATCCGGCCGAAATCTCAGAAGGCCAATGGTATTCCGCAGAAGCTATTTGCAGTCTTGTCCGTGAGCAACCTCAATCCTTCGCTAGTTCCTTCATTGAAGTTTGGAGGAAGTTCAATGAAGGATTTGAGGCGAAAGGTACTTGCGCGTAGGACTATTCTCTACTTCCAGCATCTTCTCTGGAACACCTTGAAAAAGGATGTGTCCACCATTTTCCCCACCCTCAGGACCTACTTCAACAAGATAATCCGCCTCAGCTAGGATCTCTGTGTTATGCTCTATGACTATCACTGTATGACCTAGATCAACTAGACGGTGTAACATTTTGGCAAGGATTTCACAATCGCGTAGATGTAGCCCTATTGTCGGTTCCTCTAATATGAAGAGATGTCTGGAGATCACCCCTCGCTTGCGTTCTTTTAGGCTCTGGAGTCCCTTTGCCACCTCAGTGGCCAACTTGAGCCTTTGGGCTTCTCCACCGCTAAGGGTTGGAGAGCTTTGTCCAAGTTTCAGGTAGCCAAGCCCAGTCTCCACCATCAGTGCGAGCATTTCTCCGAGTCGCGAGTGGAAGCTGAAAAACTCTGCTGCCTCTTCGAAGGTCATTTCGAGTACGTCGGCAAGGTTTTTGCCATTCCATCGGACCTCATCAAGTTGTGATCCATACCTCCGACCTTGGCAATCCTCACACTGTACATAGGTATCGGGAAGGAAATTCATCTCCAGCTTTACTCGACCGACACCTTTGCAGGTTTCACACCTCCCATTCTTTGTGTTGAAGGAAAAAGTACTAGCTGTGTAACCCCGTATCTTGGATGCTGGTAGGTCGGCAAAGAAATCTCGAATTAAATCGAAGGCGCCAAGGTAGGTTGCAGGTGTTGATCGTGGAGTCTTCCCGATGGGGTTTTGATCTACCTCGATGACCTTCTTGAAAGAGTCGCCGTTGTACAGCTTTTGCATCGCAGGTTGCTTACCATCTCCTGATCGGAGTCCAGTATGCTGGAAAAATGTCTTTCCCGGGACCAAGGGGCTTTTGGTCTTGATGGCAGTATTGACTGCTGGATGTAGTAGGTCACGAATGAGGGTAGACTTTCCTGCGCCAGAGACTCCACAAACCGCTGTTAATTGTCCCAAGGGTATACGCAGGTCTTGTCCTTTGAGGTTTCTTAGCGCTGCCTTGTTTAGAACGAGCCATTTCGCAGGTTTTTGTGTACTGCGCCACTTAGTTGGGAGGTTGCGCCGTTTACCTCGCAATGGATGCGACATCCCTTCTTGAAGGTACTTTCCAGTTAGGGATTTATCATTTCCCAGTAACTGGCGGAGTGTGCCCCCTGCTAAGACTTGCCCCCCATGTGCCCCTGCGCCTGGTCCTAGATCAATAATGTGATCGGCTTTTCGCATCGTAGTCTCATCGTGCTCGACAACGAGTATTGTGTTGCCCCTGCCCTTAAGTCTCTCGATAGATCCAAGCAACTGGTCATTGTCTTTCGGGTGTAAGCCGATGGTGGGTTCGTCTAATACGTAAAGAACTCCAGATAAGTTGGCTCCGAGTTGGGAGGCTAGACGGATCCGCTGAGCTTCACCACCTGAGAGCGTAGATGTGGAACGATCGAGAGTAAGGTAGCCAAGCCCAACCTCATGCATGAATTTAAGTCGTTCATGGATTTGTGGTAGTATGTCTTTTGCGATTATTGCCCCGCGCTCATCGAGTTCGAGTTCTTTGAGGGTAGACAAAAGATTGCTGGAAGTCATTGAGAGCAATTCTGGAAGGCTGGGAGAGCCACTTTTTGAAGGGAGTCGAACATTGCTCGCAATTTCATTAAGCCGAGAACCTTTACAAGCAGGGCAAGGCATGTCTTGGGCAGTCTCGCCTCTACTTGTATGGTAATCTTCGTCTGTAATCCCATAGCCTCTGCAGGTTTGGCACCAGCCCTTTGGAGAGTTCCATGAAAAATGTTTAGGATCTAGTTCTGGAAAAGATTCTCCCGTCTCTGGGTCGGTTCGTGATGTTGAATACCACTCTAGAATACCATTTTTGGGATGAAGGAGCAACGCCGTGCCCTTACCTTGTTTTAGAGCGAGTCGAAGGGTGAATTCGGCAGCATCCTGTAATGCCTTTTCTGGATCTTCTCCTGTGATCTCACAACCCTTCAAGCCTAGGTCTTCAATTACTAATTCAATATCGTGTTCCTGATAGCGATTTAGTTTTTGAAATTTATCTATGGGAACAAGTTGCCCGTCGATACGTAGTATCTTGTAGCCATGGTTCTTGGCCCATGTCGCGAAGGGTTCATGATGCCCTTTTCGACCCCTTATCATGGGGGCGCAAAGATAGAGATGAGGGTTTCTTGCCGTGCGATACTCTTCCAGCGCTTTCAGCAGCTTGTTATTTAGAACTTCAAATGATTGTCCGCTAACTGCATTTCCTGTGGCAGGATTATATTGAGTGCCTGCTCTAGCAAACAAGAGTCTCAGGTAGTGGGCAACCTCCGTAATGGTCGCCACCGTGGACTTACGAGTACCTCGGGTAACCCTCTGCTCTATGGCAACAGTTGGTGCAATGCCATCAAGTTGGTCAAGGTCTGGTCGAGGAAGCTGTTCAACAAATTGTTTGGTGTAGGATGAGATGGACTCAAGGAAACGCCGCTGTCCCTCTGCGAATACAATATCAAAAGCCAGACTAGATTTGCCAGAGCCAGACACCCCAGTTACGACAGTCGTCTTTCGGTGAGGTATTTCAATGTTGAGATTTTTCAGGTTGTGCTCCCGTGCGCCAACTACACGCACTGAATCTAGAGTCACTTTTGTATGGGGTTTCTTTGGAATGGGTTGTTCTCTAAGACTTTTGAAATTCTCACCTAACGAATCCTTGAGCCAAGAGGATGTTGTTGTTTTGCGCTTCGCGAGTTTTTCGGGAGTGCCTTCAGCTACAACTTTTCCGCCATTGGCTCCAGATTCCGGGCCCATCTCAATAAGCCAATCTGCTGACTTTAGAACATCCATCTGGTGCTCTATGACTACTAGACTGTGACCCTTCTCAACTAAGGATTGAAGGACTCCAATTAACTTTTTTATGTCGTGTCGGTGCAGTCCAGTGGTGGGTTCATCAAGTAGGATCAGCGCGCCTTGGTCACCTGCTTTGAACCTGGTTAGATATCTTACCAGCTTGAGTCTCTGAGATTCACCTCCCGAGAGTGTGTTTAAAGGTTGTCCCAGCGTAAGATAGCCCAAGCCAACTTCCTCCAACACCTTTAGTCTGGATTGAATACCAGAAGCATTTCGAAAGAAGCTCAGGGCTTCAGTAACAGTCATTGCCAAGATTTCTCCCACGCTTTTGTCTTTGTATGTGATTGCTAGGACCTCAGGCTTAAACCTTTGGCCTTCGCATTCAGGGCAGGGGACATACAGGTCAGATAGGAACTGCATCTCTATTTTCTCGTAACCTAGTCCCTCGCATTTTGGGCAACGACCTGTACCGCTATTGAATGAAAAACTAGATGAGCCTAGCCCTTCTTTTTTTGCTTCTTCCGTACGGGCAAACAATTCTCGAACCAAGTCCCATGTGTCCGTGTATATTGCAGCATTGGATCGAGGAGTCTTGCTAATAGGTTCCTGACCGATAAGAACTGCCTCCGCAAATTCTAAGTCGCTCTCCAGCGTTGTTGTGGATGCTGCATCAACTGATGCTTTGCCAGATTTGATCTGCATCCCTTGGTGGATGACGTTGTTCAGCAAAGTAGACTTACCAGACCCTGATACGCCACAGAGACCTACCAGTCGTTGTAGAGGAATGTCTACGTCCACTTTCCTCAGGTTGTTTTTAGTTGCACCTCTAATATTTAGCCAGGAGCCTGTCTGTTTCCGCGCTGATATGATTCGACGAGTCGGTAATTCGATATCTCGGCGACCTGAAAGGTAATCGCCTGTAATACTGTCCTTGCTTTTTACCAACTCACGCAAGGGGCCCTGAAACGTGATTTTGCCACCTCCAGCGCCGGGTCGGGGGCCAAGTTCAAGGACATGATCAGCTTCACGCATGATAGCTTCATCGTGTTCTACAACCACGACTGTATTTCCCGCATCCACTAACTGGCGTAGGATTTTGAGCAACCGATCAATATCTCGTGAGTGCAATCCAATTGATGGTTCATCTAATATGAAAAGCGTGTCAGTCAGTGCTGTCCCTAAGCACGCTGTGAGATTGACCCTTTGAGATTCCCCTCCGCTTAGTGTGCGGGAACTGCGATCAAGCGTTAGATAACCCAAACCGACTTGATCCAAATACTCTAGTCGTGCAACGATAGCCTTTTCTGCCAGAACTACTGGGCTTAGTTCTTGTGAGTCTTTAACTCCTTTCAAGAGATGAACTAATTCTGTGATTGGAGTTTTGTAGAGATCTGGAAGAGTTTTGCCCTCCCATTTCCAGTTGAGCGTCTCTTTTTGAAATCGTGTGCCCAAGCAGTCTGGGCAGTCAACGTATGCCCGGAAACGGGACAAGAACACTCGAACATGCATTTTATAGGTTCTGCTCTCCTGCCATTCAAAGAAGCGGCGCACTCCGTACCAATCCCCTGTATCTTCGACGAAATCTTCCTGCCCTTCGATGACGAATTCTCTCTCCCAATCATTAAGTTCACTCCATGGTATATTGGTGCGTACCCCAAACTCCCTTGCCGATCGCAAAAGGTCACGCAGGCACTCGCTGTAGACTCGACCATTGAAAGCCTTGATCGCACCATCCTTGATGGAGAGTGTGTGGTCTGGGATGACAAGTTTGTAGTCTGTTTCAATAATCCGACCGAATCCCCGACAGGTCGGGCATGCTCCTATAGGAGAGTTAAACGAGAAAAGGGCAGGGGAGGGGTTGCGGTAGGTTTTGCCGGTAATGGGGGAGCGCAAACCCTGATGAAAATCCGTTAATTCTCCATCGTCTTCTTGTATGATACTGAGCGTACCTTTCCCGAAACGGAAAGCGGCTTCCGCAGCTTCAATAAAACGTAGTTTACTGTCTGACTCCAGGTTTACCCGATCTTGCAGAATGCAAAGTTGTTTTTGGAATTTGAGTTGATGAGTCTTGAATGCATCAACTTTCACTACTTGCCCATCGAGGTAAAGCCGAGCAAATCCCTGAGCCTTGATTCCGCTAATTATGGCATCGGCTGGAAGGTTTTCAGGGATAGGTACTTTAAACGCTACCAGACATTTTTTGTTTGGCCATCTGAGGTTAGCTTCATTCCAAACGCTCTCTGGTGACTCCTCTCGAATGGGTTCTCCTGAATCAGGGTCGATTAGGCGAGCTACGTTTGCAAACCATACCTTAAAGTAGTCACACAACTCTGTCATTGTGCCTACGCTAGATCGTGAAGTTTTAACCGTGTTGCCTTGGGAGATCGCGATAGAGGGTCTGATGTTTTCCACAGAATCTACTTTCGGGCGATCCAAAGTTTCCATGAACTGCCGTGTATAGGGGCTGAATGTTTCCACATAGCGTCTTTGACCCTCAGCATGCAAGGTTTCAAAGACCAGTGAAGATTTTCCGGCTCCGCTCAGACCAGTGACCACGATTAGCTGGCTTAGTGGTAGATCTAGGTCGAATCCCTTAAGGTTGTTTTGGCGGATGCCTTTAATACGTATCGCCTCGAGACTTGGCATGTTTATGGTTTATGTGGCAAATTTAAAACTGGTTCCGAACTCTCAGGAAAGCGCAAAACCTGTATAGTTAGTTCACTACCCTTAGGGTATGCAGCGTAATTTCTGATGGGCAGAAGAGTCTTGCAGGTATATGACTGGCTCCTACTCCACTGGAGGTATATCCTTGTAGATTGCCTTCCTGCCAAGGGCCTTTAACCCTTGTTCTAGGCGAAGATCCCTTGGCGATTGGAATCCCTCCCGGCAGGCAGATTTGACCTCCATGAGTGTGACCACTGAGCTGGATATCGTAGCCTAGCACGGACGCTTCAGGGCCAGTTGTGGGGACATGAGAAAGAAGGATCGTTAGTTCTTTTTCTGGGACTCCAAGCCGGGCTTTTGCCAAATTGTGGCTTCGATAATAGATCGGATCGTCCACTCCACAGAGGTAAAAATTTGATTTTTGGATTTTGAGAGGGATGTTTTCGTTAAGTAGAAAAGGCAATCCGGCAGTCTCTAGCTTAGAAATTAAATCGCTAGTGTCGTGGTTGCCCGGAACTGCGAAGACTTGAGTTCGAATCTCATCAAGCAGGGGTCTGATTAGTGACACGACTTGATCTGCAGCATTAAATGAATTCTGGAAGTCCCCAGTGAGCACGCAAAGATCGTATTTCAATGCCTTGATACACCCAACAAGTGAGGGAAGGTAAGCTGGGTCGAGGTCAAGATGCAGGTCGGAGATTTGAAGTATCTTAAATCCATTTAGATCAGATTTTAAATCAGTGATATGGAACGTGTTGCGTTCAACTGTTGGGTGTAGGTACTGCTTGTAGGTAACCCCCCAAAGGCCACTAATTCTTAGAGCACTCTTTAAAATTCGATACTGGCACCAAGGCGGTGGATTCTTAAGCTTTTTGCCTTTAGCAATATGTTTAACAGAGTTCTCGATTCTCTGCCGTTGTTGCCAAGCTTTGCAACCTAGTCTATTGGATAGATCTACTGGCATTGGGTTATTGAGAGTATGTGGGTGTGTAGATCCTTGCTCACATTAGATTTAATTCTTAAACGACAAAAACCGGGACCCTTCTGGATCCCGGCTTTTTGTAAAGGTTTTCTACATCTAGTTAATTTTTACAGTCCGACTCTTGGCTTTTTTCATTTTGGGAAGTTTGATCTGAAGTACTCCGTCCTCAAGTGTTGCCGAAATAGATGTTGAATCTACCTGCTTGCCAAGACGGAGTGTGCGTTTGTATTTGATCAGTTTCTCATCGTCATTGCTGAACGGATCTTTGCGAGAAGCATTGATGATCAAATTACCTTCATCAATTTCGATCTGAACCTCCTTTTTCTTCACGCCAGGTAGGTCGAGTTCAGCGTGGTAGTTGTCATCATCTTCGTGAAGCTTTACTTGGGGAACTGTTTCGAATGTATCACCTTGTTGGAATACTGGGTTAAGGAAGTTCCTCGCTTTATCGGCACCGTTGAGACCAAACTCGAAAAACTTATCTAATAAATCGAAGGGATTGGTATCGTTTGCGTTGAGTGGTTTCATTTTTGTTTTCCTTGGTTTTGGGTTGGTTTACCACCAAATATGCAAACTGGATGCCAGTTGATGAATTTTATCTAATACCGCATAAATACAAGATCTGTGAGTGCTTTTTACTATTGAGGGTGTGACAATATGGCACTTAAGGATCGCCGGCCGTTCGCAGAGCGAGTTAGTGTGGCACTATGACTCTATTTATTGAGTTTGACTACTGTCGCCCCCCAACTCCCTTCATGCTCAAGTCCAAGTCTGTAGGATTTCACTTCAGGCATTTTCTTGAGTACAGCATGGACATATTCACGGAGTTTTCCAGTGCCCTTGCCATGGACGATACGTACAGTGAGTATACCCTTCTGAATACATTCTTTGCAGTAATCTGGAATCAGATATTTAACCTCTTCAGGTTTGAAAGTGTGGAGGTCTAATTCATCATTGATTGGAATAGATACCGGATTATCTTGAGGGGAGTTTTCAGATTGATCTTTCATGGGAGGAGGTGGTGATTAGCTGAAGTACGATCTTCTCACAACCCTCCAACTTCTAAAGGTTTCTTGCAAGATCACACGCGCTATGCATCTTAACGGACCAACAAGAACTCCAGCTAAATAGGCTTCATGAATCATCATAAAACCTTACTGAGAACTCGCCCCGCTAATGGGTTCACAAATCTCTTAACCTTTGTGTTCTTATTTGGGATATGCGTTGCTCAGAATGAAAATCAATTAACTAAGGTTACCAACAAAACCTTAGCAGAGGAGCAATTGCTTGGGATCGTTAAAAAGCACGAGACATTGCTCGGGCAATATGAGGAGAACCCTGCTAAATTTGAAGCCCGGGAGCTCTCT
>CAJWWL010000089.1 GCA_913048125.1 uncultured Opitutia bacterium
TGGATGGTTTTCATAATCCTCCTGAAATACGGCATCGTCGAGGTTCTATGTCTGTGGAGGGGTATGTGGAGGACTCATTTAATTACAATGCTGTTCAGGACTGTGTACTCGTTCCTCTCGGGCCTGGCGGTAATTTACGTATTCGGGAGCAGGTGTATAATCACAAGGTTGATGCGATTCAGGAAACTAAATGGGCGAACATAGAGCCTGATTCGATACTTGTATTTGAGGGGGTTATGTTGTTCCGTGATGAGCTCTCGGACTATTTTGATTTCAAAATTTTACTAGAGACTTCTTATTCCGTTTCGCTTGAGCGTGCCAAAATTCGCGACCTTGCGCATTTTGGAGACTTGAAAACACTCGAGTCCAAATATTGTCAGCGCTTCCTGCCAGGGCAGGATTTGTATATTAAGCAGTGCATGCCTGATCGGTTGGCAGACTTGATTGTCGACAATCAAGATTGGAATGCTCCGGTGATAAAAAAGATTCGTATCTAATTAGTGCCGCCGGATTAATATCTGATTTTGATCAGACGTTGATTTCAGAATCATGCAACAAACCGTAATCCGAGTCTAGCGTCGCGAGTAGGATGCCTGCACCATGTTCTGAGCAGACTTCAAGGATGAGCTCCATGCATGACTCAATATTGGGAGGGTCTAGGTGACTGAAGGGTTCGTCAAGCAGGAGCAGCTCGAAAGGTTGTAGCAGAGCACGAACGAGGGCCACCCGTTGTTGTTGTCCATAAGAAAGGATTTTGCAGGGCTTGTTTAGATGTTCCGCAATGCCGAGACGTTGAGCATAGCTTTCTAGCTTTTCTCTGGGTTCGGGAGTACTGAGCTTTGCTTTAAGTTGTAGGTTTTCAAAGGCTGTGAGTTCTCCAAGTAGGCGTAAGTCCTGAAAGACCATGGAGATTTGGTTTTGTCTGACTTCAGCCCACTTATGGTTGGAGAATTTACGAATATCTTCTCCATTAATCTCCACTTTGCCTACATATTCGCGACGGATTCCAAAAATCAGGTGCAGCATGGTACTTTTTCCCCGACCGGATGCACCTCGTATGATGTGGTGCTTCGTAGTATCTATGCCTGAATCGCAGTTCCAGATGGTGCCTGGCCTTTGTGGTTCTGGGATGCCTTCTGGCAGTACGTTATGAAAGTGAATCTTCAAGGGGCCTATGATTACTGGAGTGGATCGCCTTCATCCGACCACTTCATTTCCACAACTGGTACTCCCTTCTTGTAGGTGATATGCACAGCCTTCTGGCCATTAGGATACCAAAATTGAGAGTGGCCATGTTGGCGACCATTGGTGTAGTTGTACTCCAGTTTTTTTTGGCCATTATCGTAGAAGTCTATAGCTTTCCCTGAGAATGGAGTACTCTTCCCGACTTCGTAACTTAGGCCCTCTTTTCTGATCACATGGGCGAATCCAATAGTGGGGATTTTAGAGTTCAACTTCGGTGGTGGTGTGGGTTGGGGTGTCTCTTGAGAATTAGGTTGAGAAGCATCCTTGCCCCACGCTTTAATGTAAACCTTTCGAATTGTGTGCGTGCAGGAGAGTTTGCCGTTTGAGGCTACAATGGCTAGGTCTCCTCCAGTATTGGAAAAATCTGGATTTGGTAGTGTGAATACAGCCTCGTCGTTGAAGTAAGCGTGTAT
Organism: uncultured Opitutia bacterium; assembly: GCA_913048125.1. Lineage (GTDB taxonomy): Bacteria > Verrucomicrobiota > Verrucomicrobiia > Opitutales > JABJCN01 > JABJCN01. Next base: position 1,659 of record CAJWWL010000089.1, read on the forward strand.
ACCTTCTTTCTGTACCCGAAGATTTACCTTTTTCCAAGTGCCTCCAGACTTAGTAGATTCCCTTTTGGATTCTTTGAGAACCGAGCCTTTTGCATCAAGTAGCTTGAATCCCTTTTTTAACCCACTGGTTGGGAAAAGCAGAGCATACCCGGATATGTCATCCATGAATCCCAGGTGCTTCTCTGTCAGCGGGGTCGTTTCAGGGCATTGGATCTTGCTAAAGAGTACTGCGATGCCGGAGTGCTTGGTCGATCTCCTTCCGCTTGAACGTGGAGTCGCAAGATATTCAAAGGATAATTGGAATGGTGGTTTATACTCATCCTTGAACCAAAGCCATCCGCTAGCGTTCGTCTTTTCAGAATCGGTAAGTTTTGCAGTATGCGTTTCGGTGTCTACCTGGGGGAATCCTGGATGTCCGTCCTCGCCAATGCTGAACCTGCCTCGTACTAGTAGGTTCCCCATTTCTTCGATTGAGGACTTTTGCGGTGGGGAGGGCTTGGCCAGTCTGCCATTTTTGTAGATTTGTGTAGAGAGAATCTTTCCTGTGTCGTCGAACAGGTTTACGGGACCGTCTTTCTGGCCTTCAACGAAGTAGATTTCCATGTCTTTGATACCATCGACCGTCCATGATGTCATCTTACCATGACGCTTCCCGTCCTTAAAATTTATCTGCAACTGACGGTTCCCATTTGAATGCCAATTCGTTTCCAGTCCATTCTGTATTCCGTCTGCGTAAAATGCCTCAAATTGTTTCTTACCGTTTTCGAAGTAGGTGGTTACTCTCCCGTGAGGTTTGCCATCCTGTAACTCCGCGTCATAGCTCTTTTTACCATTGGCATGCTTAGAAATTGCACGTCCATTGAATGGGGTCTTTTCAATGTCAAAGTAATACATCCCTTGCCATTTGACCAGCATCTCACCATCTACCGTACGATGTTTAGTTTGATTTGAGGGCGGTTGCTCCTTGGCACCCACACTAAAAGGGAATTTTGTTCCCGTTAGAGAAGCCAGAAGGAAAAGTCTCCATAGGGCGTGTTGCATATCAATTTTACTTTCAAAGTCCTTATCTTGTTTTTGGCAAGATACAATGCCGTAAGCTCAATCCTTCATTGACTTAGCCTAGTGAAGTTCTTTAACTTTGCACCCATTTTTTACAATGATCAACGCATGACTCATGAAAGCATTTCTCTACCCATGTAGGACTGTTTTTTTACTTTTTTTTACGGGTCATTGTATCGTCGTGGCTCAAAATGAGTCCATTGGTGAGCAGGCTAGTGATAGCAAGATTCTTCACTCTTTTCTGGTCACCGGTCCAGATACCCTCTTAGTCGAAGAAAATGGTTTGGTCTCTTGGCGATGCCGAGGTGGTTCTCGGGACGGATTCGCGCTGGGTAATGGAAACTTCGTTATAGCATGGAAGAACGAAGTTTTGGAACTGACTCGTCAGAACAAGGTCAAATTCCGCTACCGTTTAGGCAATGGTAATCGTGAGATTGGCTCTGTGTGCCCACTCCCTAACGGCAACTTCCTAATCACCGAGCTGGGTGCAAAACCTCGCTTGTTGGAGGTTGGGCGCGACGGTAAAATATCTGTTCAGTTTCCTTTAAAACCGGAGACAGACAACGCCCACATGCAGACTCGTATGGCCCGTAAGAACGCGGATGGTAACTACTGGGTTCCCCACCTACTTGCTCACTCTGTCAAGGAATACAACATTGAAGGTGAGGTACTTCGTCGCATACGCACCGATTTGGAAGAACTTGGTGGTCGCGCTGCCAAAAATTGGCCCTTTACAGCAATCGAACTCGGTAACGGTAACCTGCTTGTAGGATGTACTCTTGGTAACAAGGTTGTTGAGTTTAGCCCTGATGATGGAAAGGTTGTCTGGAAGGTTGGTAACAATAAAGTCGGCGGTTTGATCAAGGATGCCTGCGGTGTGCAGCGCCTTGAGAATGGTAACACCGTAATTGCAAGTTACAGAGCAGGTCGTAACGGTCCTAAAATGATAGAGGTGGATGCTGCCGGGAAGGTTGTCTGGGAGTTCAAAAGCGAAAAAATCCGTGCGGTCCACCATTTCCAAGTCCTTACCACCAACGGCAAGAAAGAGCCTGGCGCTCTTAAATAATTTCACTCCATGATCTTTTCGCTCAAGGGCAAGGTGGCTTTAGTCACTGGGAGTAGCCGAGGGTTAGGGAAAGGCATCGCCCGCGAACTTTCCTCAGCTGGTGCAAAGGTGGTGCTTAATTATTTCAATGATCCCGATTCAGCGCATGCTACACTTGATGAGATACGTGATTCTGGGGGGATTGCCACGCTGGTGCGTGCTGATGCTTCAGACCCCGACCAAATCAAGCAAATGATTGAGGCAGTTACGGATAAGTTTGGTCCGATTGATATTCTCGTGCCCAACGCTACGCCTCTGCAGCCCCAGAAACCTATAGAGGAATATGATGCTGAGTTTTACCAGCAGATGCTCGACTTCTTTGTACTCAGCCCCTTTCACTTAGCCCAAGCTGTAGTGCCCTCGATGAAGGTCGCTGGTTGGGGGCGCATTATCAACGTAACGACTTCGGCTTACCATGCAGCCTTCCCTGAGTTCAGTGCTTACGTTGCAGCCAAAGGCGGCCAAATCGGTTGGAGTCGCAGCCTTTCAGTTGAGCTGGCACCCCATGGTATAACCGTCAACACTGTGGCTCCTGGATGGATTCCTACCGAGCGTCACGATAACGACCCGAAGGAACTGAAAGACTCTTACTTTGAAACCATACCTGCTGGTCGCTGGGGCACACCGACCGATGTTGGTAATGCTGTGCGTTATTTCGCCAGCGATGAAGCTTCTTTTGTGACTGGCCAGACCCTTTGCCTAACTGGAGGGTTGACCCCATGGTAGTTTTTCTAAAAAAAGTCTCCTTAATCTCCCGTATACCCAAATGAAATACCATAAGAAAAACAACTCTCCACTCCCAACTCTTTTCACTCTGCTTTTAGCCACCGCCTTGATTTTTGGTGGTTGCAGTGGTGGCAGCGAGCAAGGAGCTAATGGCGGAGATCAAAACAGTGACGTCAGCGTTGCCTTTGTTACCAACATGGTTGCTGATTTCTGGAATATTGCCAAGGCTGGTTGCCGTGATGCAGAGAAAGATCTTGGGATCAAGGTAGAAGTCAAGATGCCTCCTGAGGCTACTGTTGTGAAGCAGAAGCAGATTGTTGAAGATCTTGTTTCTTCTGGTATTTCCGCAATAGCCATCAGTCCGCTTGATGCTGACAATCAAGTCGCTTGGCTGGACAGCATTGCTACTAAGGTACCTCTCATTACGCACGACTCCGATGCTCCAGGCTCAAAACGTCTCTGCTACATCGGTATGGACAATTATAAAGCTGGCCGGATGTGTGGCGAACTCGTTAAGGAAGCCCTGCCTGAAGGTGGTGCAATAATGCTCTTTATTGGTCGTCTCGAGCAAGATAACTCAAAGCACCGTCGCCAAGGTGTTATTGATGAACTCCTAGGTCGCCCTAAGCCTGAGTCTTTGGACAAAATTGAGTATGATCCCCTAGGAGATCCAATTAAGGGAGAAAAATATGAAATTCTTGATACCCTCACGGATCAAGGTAAGCCCGAGGCTGCGAAACAGAAAGCCGAAGACTCGATAAATGCTTTCCCCCAGATGAAGGCTATGGTTGGGCTATTTGAGTACAACCCGCCTGCCTGCTATCAGGCCCTGAAACAAGCGGGAAAACTCGGCCAGATTAAGCTTATCGGTTTTGACGAGAACGATGTCACTCTTCAGGGGATCAAAGACGGCACTGTAACAGGTACCGTTGTACAGAATCCTTACGAGTATGGTTACCAGTCCGTGAAGGTTTTAAAGGACATCCTCGAAAAGAAGGAAACAAAAGGCTTTATCGACATTCCGCCACGTAAAATTACCAAGCAGAATGTTGACGAGTACTGGGCAGACCTAAAGGCCAAGAAAGCTGGTTGAACTTCAGCCATCTCATTTTAAAATGGGGGAGCCTTCCCAAAAGCTGGAGCCACCGCGCCTAGAAGTCCGAAAGGTTGGGAAGCGATTTCCTGGTGTTCGCGCGCTTCATGAGGTTGATTTCGATCTAAGAGAGGGCGAAGTCCTCGCGCTCATAGGTGAGAATGGTGCTGGCAAAAGCACACTCATGAAGATTCTTGCCGGGGTCCAACCACCTGATCACGGTGAGGTACTTGTGGATGGAATTCCAATCGTGAATTACTCTGTGCCGGAGGCTATGGGTCGAGGCATTTCGCTCATTCATCAGGAACTTAATCTTGCCGATAATCTCGATGTTGGTGCCAATGTCTTTCTCGGTCGAGAGCCTCTTCGCAACGGCTTTATTGATAAAACTCGAATTCGTGAAGAATCTAGGAAGTTTCTGCAGGCAGTTGGGCTTGATTTGGATCCAGATACCCTAGTTCGCAACCTGACTATTGGTAGACAACAAATGGTTGAGATCGCCAAGGCTCTCTCGGTGGACTCACGGATCCTCATTATGGACGAGCCGACATCCAGCCTTTCTCAGGCTGAGACGGAAAACCTCTTTAAGGTTATCAAAGATCTGCGATCAAAAGGAGTTAGTATCATTTACATTTCTCATCGTCTTGGCGAGGTGAAGGAGTTGGCCGACCGAGTAACCGTTCTTCGCGATGGAGAGAATGCTGGTCATCTTGCCCGTGAAGATATCAACCATGACAACATGGTTAGACTCATGGTGGGGCGAGATATCTCCAGTCATTTTCAGCGTAAAGTCCACGCTCCAGGAGAAGTCGTGCTTGAAGTGTGCGGTTTGCGTCCTCCTGCGAACCCCACGCACAAGCTCGACTTTAATGTTCGGGCTGGAGAGATCGTCGGTGTGGCTGGCTTGGTGGGCGCTGGGCGTACGGAAATGCTCGAAACTCTCTTTGGGGTTGTGCCTGCATTGGGGGGTACAATTCGTATCCGGGGCGAAGATGTAAGTGTAAGTACTCCTCGTGATGCAATAAAAGTGGGTCTCGCCCTAGCTCCAGAAGACCGCAAGTCTCAAGGTTTGGTCATCGACATGAGTGTGCGGGAAAATCTTTCTCTGGCTGCTCTCGAGCGGGATAGTCGAGTTTGTGGTTTTCTCGATTTCAGCAAGGAGCTTTCTATCAGCGAGGAGATGGTTGAGCGGATGCGGGTCAAGACTCCAAACGATGGTCAGATTATTCGTTACCTCTCAGGAGGTAATCAGCAGAAGGTCGTCCTTGGTAAATGGTTGTCCATGAAGCCTAAACTCTTGTTTCTTGATGAACCCACACGAGGAATCGATATTGGTGCCAAGCGAGAAATTTACACCTTAATGGAGGAGCTGGCCGAAAGAGGGGTTGCAATCCTCTTTGTTTCCAGCGAAATGGAGGAGGTGCTCGGTATGGCCGATCGTGCCATTGTTATGCATGAAGGACGTATTACCGGCGAACTTAGTCGTGAAGAACTTTCTGAAGAAGCCATCATGCAACTTGCCACTGACACTGTTGCAGCTTAAATTTGAACTCAAACAGTATACTGCCAAGTGAATATAAAAGTTCTTGGAATAGGAATCCTACTCATCGTCCTTTGGGCCGTTCTTGCAATTGCCGTTCCTGAATCTTTTCTTACTGGAAATAACATCGAGAACTTACTGCGACGTACTGCTATGTACGGAATCCTAGGCATAGGGGTCTCGTTTGTAATCATTACCGCTGGGATTGATCTTTCCATTGGCTCGATGGTATGTCTCAGCGCTTGTTTTCTTACTATTTTCCTCAAGGTCGATTACTTGCCTTTTGAAGGTCAGAATGTTCTTAAAGTCGAACCCGATGCATCCACGATCATCGTTGAAGGACAGTCTTTGGGAGTCTCTGAGGGTGATAATTTGCGATATTATGGTGGCCGTCGTGCTCGTAGCTCCCTTGTTCAGGTGACTGCATCCGAGGAAACGGTCTTCAATGGTGCCAAAGCTACCAAGTTGACTGTAGAGGGTCTTGCCGGCAACTCTGACGACCGCGGAACCTTGGCCCGCGTCCATGCTGTGCAGGCAACTTCCAAGCAAGCAGATTCTTCATCTGTAACCCTTTCTGGTCAGCACACCAACCTCGCAGCACGAGATCGTATTACCTTTGTGCATCCAAAGTCAGGATTGGCTGATCTTGGTGTTGCTTCTATCCTCGTAGTTGAAGGTAGCACAAAGGTAGCTCTTTCCGACGAGCTCGTTTCTGTGGATGAAGCATGGTTTGCTATGCCAGTGGAGCGAAAGCAAAGGATGCCCATTTTGCTGGCCCTTGGATTGGTGGTTGGAATTGGGCTTGTCCTAGGGCTCTTCCATGGTCTTTTGGTCACTCAACTTAAACTACAACCCTTTGTCGTGACCCTTTGTGGTCTGCTATTCTACCGAGGCATATCTCGGTGGAGCGTTGACGATCAGACTGTTGGAATGGGCAATGAATATGATAGTTCTCTTGCCCCGCTCGCTTCAGGCAAGTTTGCCATCAGCCCGGAGTTTGGAATTCCATACCCTTTCTTTATTCTCATCTTAGTTGCTGTTTTGGCCGCAGTTTTTCTTAATCGTACCATCTACGGTCGTTACATGCTGGCTTTGGGTCGCAACGAAGAGGCAGCTCGGTTGTCGGGGATCAACACCTCGAAGATGACTATCATTGCTTACATCATTTGTACCGGTCTTGCTGCGGTCGGTGGGATTCTATTTGCCATCGACTCCAACTCTGTCGCTCCTTCGAGCTTTGGTAACTTTTTTGAACTCTATGCGATTGCTGCTGCTGTTCTTGGTGGTTGTAGTCTTCGCGGGGGAGAGGGCGGTATTCTGGGTGTTGTCATTGGTACGGCAGTGATGCAGACCCTCTACAACTTGATTGTTCTGATGAAGATTTCTGACACCCTTGAGTTTGCAATCATTGGTGCTGTTATCCTAATTGGTGTCATTGCAGACGAGGTTATTAAGCGAGTAGTTGCCCAACGTCGACAGTCTCAGTCTGCTGGTTGATAATTTGTACATGGGTGTGGATTTACTGCACTTCAAGTTATCTTGGTTCTGTGGCCTTGTATCTCTGCAATCCCGCATAACCACTTAGGTCGAGGCTCCACTGTGCTCTGATTATAACTAGTTTGGCACGCCATTGGCATAAATATGGGCAATATTAACTCATATTAGAAAGCCAATGAATACCTCGACCACACTTAATACTCTCCCTTCGATCTCCGAACTCAACCAAAAGCTAGGTTGGCCAGCCTCTCCGTTAATAGGGACTTCAAAGGTCCAAAGATTATACGACAGGGCCGTCCTTCGCGGGGATGGAAACTTTTTTGAAAATGTACTTCGCGAACTGGATGTGGACTGGGAGTTAGCGTCTGGCGCCTTCGAAAATATTCCCAAGGAGGGTCCGCTTGTTATCGTAGCCAACCACCCCTTTGGGGGCTTAGACGGGCTTGTGCTTGGCGCTGCTTTGGCACGAGTTCGCCCAGACTTCAAGCTTCTGCTCAACCACTTGCTCAGTGTGTTTCCGGCTTTGGAAGCTTGGTCGATCCCAGTCGATCCCTTTGGTGACGAGCCAAAGGCAAAGAACCTTCAATCCATGCGTCGTAGTTTTGAATACTTGCGAAGAGGTGGTTGTTTGGTGGTTTTTCCTGCTGGCAAGGTCTCTCATTTCCAGTGGAAACAGAAGTGCGTTCTCGATGGTGAGTGGAATAGCCACGCAGCCGCTCTTGCTAAGAAAACTGGCGCCAAAGTAGTGCCAGTATATTTCGAAGGTCGTAACAGCCTACCGTTCCAGGGAGCTGGATTAGTGCATCCTAGACTTCGCACTGTACTCTTGCCACGCGAATTAATGAATAAGTCCGGTTCAACGCTGCGTTTTTGTGTTGGTAATCCAATCGGGCCAGAGAAGATTCGTAAGTTTGAGACACCTGAGTCACTCAACCATTATCTTCGTCTGAGCACGTATGCATTAAAGGGGCAGGGTGAGAGTCAGTCTCCTGCCATTGAGACTGAATTTAGTGAATCTGTTCAGAGTCCTGTAATGGCAGAAATCGCTCCATCTACCTTATCCAACTGTATTGCTTCTTTGCCTGAGGAAGCCGAACTGCTTCGGCGAAAAGAGTTTTCCGTCTATTGTGAAACAGGTGAAAATCTACCCGAACCCATTATGAATGAAATCGGTCGTTTACGCGAAGTGACCTTTCGTGAGGCCGGCGAGGGGACTGGAACTGCCTGTGATCTTGACCAGTATGATCCCGCCTACCACCAGCTCTTTCTTTGGAATCATGATACATCAGAACTCGTCGGCGCTTATCGTCTATGCCTCATGGACAAGATCATCCAGAAGTACGGCCCTGAAGGTCTTTACTCCGCGACTCTATTCGACCTAAAGCCAGGTTTCCTCAAAGAACTTGGCCGTACCGTAGAACTAGGTCGCTCCTTCATTCGCCCCGAGTATCAGCGAAAGTACGCATCCCTATCCTTGATCTGGCAAGGCATAGGTAAATTTCTTGCACGTCACCCTGAGTATGAAAATCTTTACGGTTGTGTCAGTCTAACCGCTGATTACGCACCCATCTCCCGAGATTTAATGGTACAGTTCCTGAAGCTTCGTTGCTGGGACGCTGACCTGTCCGAATTGGTAGAAGGCCGAGTCGCGCCACAGATCGGCGAACTTGCCAACAGTCTTCATGCTCATCTTAAAGACTCCCAATGTACGGTTGAAGACGTCTCGGCACTTGTATCCAGCATTGAAGAAGACGGTAAAGGCATACCGGTACTTCTACGCCATTACCTAAAGCTGAACGGCACCCTATTGAATTTCCATGTAGACCAAAGCTTTAACAACACAACTGTAGGTCTTATACTTGTGCGACTCGCAGATATTGAACCAACATTCCGTAAAAAATTCTTCGGCGCTTAGTGTGCTCTAGTCTAATCAATCGGTCCCTATCCGTGACCTTCAATATGCCCTAGGTCACGATCAGGTGCTACGCGATCGCGTATTCTTTTCTTTAGATCTTTCACCTCTGGGAAACCGCCATCTGATTTGCGGCACCAGAGGAGTATTCCATCAATTCGGATTTCGAAATGGCCTGGTACTTCTGATGGTGAAAGAGATACTTCCGAGATTTCTTCGACGAATGTTCCTAGTATTTCTTGAGCCATCCATGCACTTCGGAGTAACCAGTTGCATTTCGGGCAATAGCTAATAGAAATTCGAGGCTTGGATTTTTGATCATCTGTCATTTTCTAGGCGTTAATCTACCAATATCTAATTTCCAAGGTATTATATCCAGCGTTCTTCTTGTCTATCGATCTCTACAACAACACGATGAGTTTTATTAAACGCGTCCTTTCAGCACTGGCAGTCGGCTCAACCTTTTGCATCCACACTCTTCTCTCGGAGCAGTCTGATATTGAGTTTTTCGAGACTAATATACGTCCTGTTTTTGCTGAAAAGTGCTACAGCTGCCACTCTCATAATTCGAAGAAACTCAAGGCGGGTTTATTCATGGACAGCCGTGCCGGTTTACTCAAGGGCGGAGATAGCGGTCCATCAATCATCCCAGGAAAGCCTGAGGAAAGTCTACTGGTGGAAGCTATCCGCTACTTGGAGCCGGATTTTCAGATGCCCCCAAAGTCCAAGCTGACCGATTCCCAAATAAAAGATATCGAAATCTGGATCTCCAAAGGAGCACCTTGGCCAAATGAGGCCAAACCAGTTGCTGACGGTCCTAGCAAAGAATTCAATCTAGCAAAAAGGCGTGACGCACACTGGTCTTGGGAACCCGTCTCTGAGCCTAAATTACCCATTGTGAAGGACCGCACTTGGTCATCACATCCGGTTGATCATTTTGTTTTGAGTCAACTTGAGGATGCTGGATTAAAACCTTCAGTATCGACTGACCGTCGCTCCTTGATTCGAAGACTCACTTTTGCCCTGCACGGTTTGCCGCCTTCGCCATCAGAGGTCGAGTCATTTGCCTCTGACAAATCATCTGGTTCCATTGAAAATCTTGTCGACCGACTGCTAGATTCTCCGAAGTTTGGTGAGCGCTGGGCTCGGCATTGGTTAGACCTTGTACGCTACGCGGAGAGCAGAGGCCACGAATTTGACTACAATGCGGCAAATGCATTTAGATACAGAGACTACGTCATCCGCGCTTTCAACAACGATGTTCCCTACAATCAGTTCGTTACTGAGCACATTGCAGGCGACCTTCTTTCCAAACCTCGTCAACATCCCGAGCAGG
>CAJWWL010000090.1 GCA_913048125.1 uncultured Opitutia bacterium
AATCTGTTTTATAACTATTAATCTCTCTTGCGTTTCTGATAATTATCGCCTCTTTTTCAAATTCTGAAACAATAAACCATGGGTCAACAGCAATACAATGGCCACCAACTCCAGTTCCTGGCTGTAAAATATTTACTCTTGGATGCTTATTTGCTAAATTAATTAATTCCCACACATTAATACCCGCCTTATCACATATCATACTTAATTCATTAGCAAATGCGATACTCACATCCCTAGATGAATTCTCAACTAACTTACACATCTCCGCAGTTTTCGAATTAGTTGAATGTAGTTGTCCAGAAACAAAATTTCTATAAAAATCCTGTGCAGCTTTTGTAGATTCTTTGTTAAGCCCTCCAATTACTCTATCATTATGTTCAAGTTCATAAATCACGTTTCCAGGCAGAACTCGCTCAGGACAATATGCAATATTTATTTTACCTTTAAGATCAGGTCTCTCATTAAATATTATTTTTGCCATTTTTTCAGTTGTTCCAATAGGACTAGTAGATTCTAAAATAAACAAATCACCATCTTTCAAGTATGGAATAATCATTCTTGTTGCTGATTCTACATATTTCAAATCTGGTTTATGATTTTCTTTAAAAGGTGTCGGTACTGCTATTAAATTTACATCTGCATTACTAACACAAGTGCTTGCTTTTAGATATCCTTTTTCTACAACATCACTTACTAAACTATCTAAGGAAGGCTCTACAATATGAATATTACCAGAATTAATTGTATTAACTACTGACTGATTAACATCTATTCCTAGCACTTGTATTCCCTTACTTGCAATTAAAGCAGCGGTTGGCAAACCAATATAACCTAGCCCAAACATATTTACCTTTATCATTTTTGTATCTTTTTTATCCACTATTATCTTAATCTAATTTAGAAATAAAATTAACAATTCTTTGACTAGCGTTACCATCCCCATAAGGATTATGCAACTTACTCATTTTTGAATATTTATTAGTGTCATTTAATAACAGATTTGTTTCACACACTATTTTTTCAGTATTAGTTCCTACTAGTATTACAGTGCCTGCATCCACTGCTTCAGGTCTTTCAGTGGTATTACGCATGACTAAAACTGGTTTCCCTAATGAGGGTGCTGCCCGTCTCGATGCTGGACTTCTCCATGCTATGCAGACTCTGGAAGGGGAGGGGCATACATGCGTGGAACCGAACGTGCTTGTTGAGGCTGCGCAAGAACTACTTAAGTCCGGAGAAGAAATTCTCAGACAGCGAGTCAATGCACTTGTACGAACCAAAGCCCTAGTACTTTCTCCCCCAGCGGGAGATCTACAGTTTCCGGCTACCTCACATTCGGAACGGAAGATTGCTGAAGCCTTGCATCTTCTCTTGGGAGGTAATTCAAAGCTTCCCCCGATCCACACAGAAAAGGCCATCGACTGGGCGCAGAAAAAGGCTGGCTTCTCTTTCGCACCGCAGCAGGCTGATGCGCTTCGCATGGCCTTGACCAGTCGCGTCAGCATATTAACTGGTGGTCCTGGCACTGGTAAAACCACTATTCTGCGTGCGCTAGTGGCCATATTAAGGGCGAAAAAAGTACGAATCGAACTCGGCTCACCCACTGGTCGAGCTGCCCAGCGACTTGCAGAAAGCGCCAACTACTCAGCTCAAACATTGCACCGGATCCTTAAGTATGAACCAGCTGAAAACAAATTTGTTCACAATGCGGAGCAACCGTTGAACTGTGACTATCTAATCGTGGATGAGGCCAGTATGCTCGACACCCGACTGGGTTCCGCTGTCTTCGCAGCGGTTTCTCAGGGTGCGCATTTACTACTGGTGGGAGATATTGACCAGCTTCCTTCTGTCGGACCAGGTAACTTGCTAAAAGACCTTATTGGTTGCGGACTGTGTGCTGTCACCCGTTTAGAGACGATCTTTCGACAAGCCAGTGGAAGCAGCATTGTATCTACTGCCCACAATATCCTCGCAGGTCGCATTCAGCTGCCCGATGCTGGCATCGGGAATGAGAAACAGGACTTTCATTTTTTACCATCAACTGATGCGGACGAGTGTGTTCATCAGGTTGTAGAACTTTGCAGGAAAATCCTTCCTGATCGAGGTTATCATGCACTTTCGGATGTCCAAATACTAGCACCAATGCATCGCGGTACCGTGGGTATCCATAATCTCAATCTCATCTTGCAGAATACTTTTCACCCAAGCTCTCGAGGCAAGCAGGTCGCTGGTACACAGTTTAGAGTCGGTGATAAAATAATTCAGATGCGAAATAACTACGACAAAAATTTATTCAACGGTGATGTCGGATTTATACTGGGAATCGATGAAGGTTCAGGACTCGTTCGCACTGAATTCAATGGCGAGAGCAAGGATTTGGAGAAAGGTGAATTGACCGACCTATCCCTAGCATACGCCATCTCTATTCATAAGAGTCAGGGTAGCGAGTATCCAGTGGTGATTCTTCCTCTGATGAAACAGCACTTCATGATGTTACAACGTAACCTGATTTACACCGGAATTACCCGTGGTAAAAAAGAAGTCTTCTTGATCGGCGAACCTGAAGCCTACGCCATGGCGGTACGAAATGCTAAAAGCAATATCCGGCGTTCAAATCTCGTGGAAAAAATCCTGAAACTAAAACAGCAATGATGTGGGGAAAGAAACTGCGATGGCTCAGTGGGCGGCACCGTGGTCGCCGTGGCTTGCATGTTCGTTGTTGTCAACGTACACCTTAACAAGCCCAATTAATCCAAGCATTACCGCGGCAAGTACCCATGGAACCATGGCTGCTTTGAGAAGTCGCCGCCGCCTTGCCCCGCACTTGTGGCAAACCTCGCTGCTTTCAGAGTTTGTTGCCCCGCAGGACTTGCATTGCCAAGTGTCGATCCATTCCATGATTTTTATCTAGATAGTATCTCCATACCAATGCGAGATTGCCGCTGGATAGCAAGATAGAATCAACGAGGATTTACCTTTATTTAGTTTTTCTTATCTTCCCAATGACGGACTCTAGGTTGGGTTTTCTCTTGCTGGATAGTTAAGGTCAGATAGGCTGGTCGAGGAATCGAAGTTATGAAGCAGAATGGGTTTTCTGAAATTCTCCTTTGGATTGGTGTTGTAGTTCTAACGGCACTGGTTTGGTTGTTTCTTCGAGACAAACCTCAATTTATGGAGACGCCTAAAGAGGGTGTTGATGTTTCAGTTCCCGTTAGCATTGCCAAAGATGAGTCTCAGCTTGGAAAGGAGTTTTTTGATCATTTGGATTTCGATATCATGCTGGACTCACTAGAACTGCCTGATTTTCCTGAGACCGTCAAAAATGGAGAACTTATTCTTGGGTTTGGAGATGCGACTGGTTTGAAGCAGTTTTCTGATGCGGCTAAGGCTCAGGGAGTACGAATCCTTGGGAAGGTCCCTGCTCTCGGTCTGGCAAGGGTTTCGACGCGTAACTTGCGGGGACTTGCAGAACTGGGTGCTGAGTTTGGTGAAGGTATGGAGACAGGCTTAAACCACTGGGTACGTGCTCCAGCACCAGCCGTCCCTCTTGACCATAGCGAGGTCAGAGGCTTCGGTTCGGAGGCTTTAGGATGGCTAGGTGTACCAGAGAGCAACAGTAATTGGGGCAAGGGAGTAAAGATTGCTATACTGGACTCAGGAGTATGGACTGAGCATTCGACATTTTCAGGAGCAAACATTCAGCAGATCGACATGCTTGACCCTGAACAGTCTGTGCCAGGTGAATATGACGGTCATGGAACAGCTGTTGCTTCTTTGATTGTGGGTAATTCTAATCAGCAGCGTGGAATTTCTCCTGCTGCTGAGTTGATCAGTGTACGTGTCCTTGATGGAGAGGGGAGAGGTGATTCCTTCACTCTGGCCGAAGGAATTGTTGCTGCAGTAGATCAGGGCGCCAAAGTCCTTAGTCTAAGCCTTGGTTCAGGCGGTGAAGGGATCGTCCTGCGAAAGGCGGTAGATTACGCACTGAAAAAAGGCGCTGTCATGGTTGCCTCGGCGGGCAACGATGGGCTCAGTCAGGTTACATATCCAGCCGCTTACTCGGATGTCATTGGGGTCTCTGCGGTGGATGCGGCTGGTAAGCTAGCTGATTTCTCCAACATCGGCGAGGGGGTGGATCTTGCCGCGCCTGGAATTGGACTTCATTCCGCTTGGCTTGACGATGGCGAGGTGAGCTTTAGTGGAACTTCAGCATCTGCTCCCTTAGTGGCTGGAGCAGTAGCTGGAATCCTTTCTCAAGAGCCACGAATGTCAGCAAATGAGGTCGCAAACCTACTTTCCGAGTACGCCGATGATGGCTATGCTGCAGGGAAGGATCCTCGTGTGGGTCATGGTGTCCTCAATCTGGAGCGTGTCCTTGAGCGCAATCAGCGTGGCGTATATGATGTTGCCGTCGGCGGCTTTCATTTCTCTCCACTTTCCTCGCACTCGAGCAATAAGGGCTTTGAAATTAGCATACAAAATCGAGGGACGGAATGGGTTAGTGGTGCAACCTTGGATCTTAATATAGAGGGTCGCAGCAAGCGTTTTTTTATGGGCTCAATGAAACCTGGCGAAGTTCTGACCACTGAGTGGTTCCTTACTCCCGAGCAAATCCTTGATAAATCTGGCACTAGCTTGAAAGCTCGTGTCGCATTGAACGGCAGGCAGGACATTCGTCCAGAAAACGACCAATGGAACAGCGTCATTGTTTTACCTGACTGAGGTTGACCTGTCGTTACACCTATTACACACAAATTTGCTCGATTAATCTTGTCAACGTGCGCGCGTGAAACATTTTTTTCGGCTTCATCTTAACACGATCTCCCTACACAGGGCATAATTCCATGACCACTACCTCCACAAAGTTTGAGGAAAAAGAAGCCATTGTTGTTCGTTTTGCCGGCGATTCCGGTGACGGTATGCAAACCGTAGGTGAACAATTCACCGATAGTAGTGCATTTGCGGGCAACGACCTAGCGACTCTTCCTGACTTTCCCGCTGAAATTCGAGCCCCTGCCGGAACATTGCCTGGTGTATCTGGTTTTCAACTTCAATTTGGGAGCCGCCAAATTCACACTCCGGGAGACGCACCAGATGCTCTGGTGGCTATGAACCCAGCGGCTTTGAAAGTTAACTTGGGCGAACTAGTCCCCGGTGGTCTTCTTATCGTTAATACAGAGGCTTTCAAGAAGGCCAACCTTAAGAAAGCTGGTTACGAGACCGACCCTCTTGAAGATGAAGCATTGGCCCGTGATTACAAGCTAGTCAAAATCAACATTACCGAGATGACCAAAGAGGCCCTTGCTGACAGCGATATGAAGCCCTCCGATAAGGTCCGTTGTAAGAATTTCTTCGCTTTAGGCTTCACCTATTGGGTATATGACCGCCCCTTGGAACCTACCGTCAATTTCCTAGACGCTAAATGGGGCAAACGTCTACCCACGGTTGCCGAGGCAAATATAAAAGTGCTCAAGGCAGGTTACTATTTTGGCGAGACCACTGAACTGGCTCAAAACCGTTATCAGGTCTCTCGCGCCGAGACCGCCCCCGGCACCTACCGAAAGATTAATGGCAATGACGCGTTGGTTTATGGTCTGATTTCTGCCTCCCAAAGTGCAGGTAAGGAATTACTTTTTTCTGGCTATCCGATAACTCCAGCTTCGTCCATTCTTGAAGGTCTTGCCGCCCAGAAGCATTTCGGGGTTAAAACGGTTCAAGCAGAGGATGAGATCGCTGCGATTGGGGTTGCACTTGGTGCCAGCTTTGCGGGAGATCTTGCCGTGACTGCCACCAGTGGTCCAGGTATGTGCCTGAAGTCAGAATTCATGGGTTTGACTGCCATAACCGAACTACCCATGATCATCTGCGATATCCAACGTGGCGGTCCCAGCACTGGACTCCCCACAAAGACCGAACAGGGTGACCTTTTGCAAAGCTACTTTGGACGTCATGGCGATCTACCTTTGCCAATCGTCGCGTCTACTTCACCATCCGACTGTTTTTTTGCCGCTCGGGAAGCTGCACGTATTGCATTGGCCTATAATACACCGGTAATCCTTCTTAGCGAACTCTATCTTGCTATCGGATCAGAACCTTGGCGTATACCTGATATCTCATCACTTCCATCGATTGAGTCTAATGTTGCAGATCCAGAGGAAGATTATGTGATATATCGGCGTGATCCAGAAACTTTAGCTCGTAAGTTGGCTTTCCCCGGAACACCTGGCCAAGAACATCGTGTTGGGGGACTCGAAAAAGATGAATCAGGCGGTGTTAGTTATGACCCCGCCAACCATGAGAAGATGACTCGTTTACGCACCGAGAAGGTTGATGCCATTGCAAAGTCCCTACCTCCTACTGAGATTAATGGTGATGACTCCGGGCAACTCCTTGTTTTAGGTTGGGGGGGCACTTATGGAGCTATCACATCTGCGGTTAATCGCCTCCAGTCGGAAGGTTTTTCGGTTAGCAGTGTTGTACTGCGCCATCTCAATCCGATGCCACTTGATCTTGGCGATATTCTCAATCGTTTTGAAAAGATCTTAATTCCAGAGCTAAATCTAGGCCAGTTGCAGCTACTCGTACAAGCGAAGTTCCTCCGTGAAACCATTGGCTTTCACAAAGTACAAGGCCGGCCATTCACGGTTGCAGAGTTAGTTTCTAAAATTCAAGAACTACTTTGAGCCAACGCGATCACTCCCAATACACCATTATTTGACTCTTCCTAAGGATACCCTCGAATGAGCACAGAAACACTTGAATCTTCACAGCCGCTTACAAAAAAAGACTTTGTCCCTCCCAACGAGGTAAGGTGGTGCCCGGGTTGCGGGGACTACGCAATTCTAAACGCAATACAAAAAACATTCCCCGAGTTAGGTGTTGCTCGAGAAGACTTTGTAGTTGTTAGCGGCATAGGTTGTTCCAGTCGCTTCCCATACTACATGCAGACCTATGGATTTCACACCGTACATGGTCGTGCTCCTACCGTTGCTACTGGTGTAAAGGTAGCACGTCCCGAACTTTCAGTCTGGATGATAACTGGTGATGGTGATGGACTTAGCATAGGTGGCAACCACCTGCTCCACGTACTGCGTCGAAATCCTGATATTAATATCCTCCTCTTCAACAACCGAGTCTACGGTCTTACTAAAGGGCAGTACAGCCCTACGTCGAACGTGGGCATGAAGACAAAGAGTACGCCGATGGGATCTATTGACCATCCTGTCAACCCGATCCAGTTCGCTATTGGGGCAGAGGCTAGCTTTATTGCTCGTACTGTCGACACCGATCCAAAGCACATGGTTGAGACCTTCAAGGCTGCACATGCCCACAAGGGCGTTTCTTTCGTCGAAATTTTCCAAAACTGCGTTATTTATAACAAAGATGTCTGGGAAGGAATTTATGGTAGAGAAGCCCGCGCTGAACAAATTCTCTACCTCGAAGAAGGAAAACCATTGGTCTTCGGGAAAGAAAAAGATAAGGGAGTGCGTCTTAATGGACTCGCACCTGAATTGGTAACCATCGGCGAGGGCGGTGCTTCAGAGGATGAACTTCTCAAGCACGATCCACGTAACGACAATCCGCTTTACGCGACTCTTCTCTCACAACTAGTCCATCCCCAATTTCCGACACCCGTCGGGGTCTTCCGTTCCTTGGATCGACCCACCTATGAAGACTCTGTGCAATCTCAAATCGACACCGCTAGAGAATCCAAAGGAAAAGGAGACTTACAAGCCTCGCTTGCTGGAGGAGGAAGTTGGGTTGTTGAATAATCCTCTCCTTGCTCTCATTTGCTAGTCCAGCACAGCTTTGCTTAGTGGTGACTGAGGTTGCGAAGGCTTAGGCTTTGGTAGCTTGGATCTTCCGTTTGTAAACGTGTCAAAGTGATGTTGCCAAGCAAAGGGTTGAGGACTGCTTGGACTCCATCCAGCGGGAATTCCCTTTTGACTTAGAATCTTCCGAGCTTCGAGATAAGCATCAAAACTATCAGGGAAAACGGTGAAAAGAATATGGCTCTTCTGGGGATCTAGTTTGGACAAGAATTTTTGAAAGAATGACTGGGACTTGCCGAGATTAGTTGGAAGGTCCCCAGCGGTTTGTTTTGGAACGAGTCGAAAGTAGATCAGTTTACTCTTGTCGCTGTGCATTGGTTGTGCCGCAAATATGGCATCGCTGATGGGCTTCTTTTTAAAATGCTCCACGGCAGCTTTGCTATCAGCTAACTCTCCTGCTCCATTTTTTTTAAGTCCTGACTTATCAACAGCATCCTTCACTCGCTTTTTCCATGCTCCGTAGTCAAGGGGATATACTTTGCCTCCCTGACAAATAAACCGATAGCCCTTGGAACCAGGTCTAGGCTCCTTTGGGTCGGGAAGACGAAGGCTTCTTACAATGGGTTTTCCTGATTTCTTCGGGAGTTTTGATAGCTTCTTCTCAAGCTGATTTAAATTTTCTTCCAAAGTTTTAGAGGAGGTCACCAACTGGCTGTTCTTTTTTTTCAAGGTAGCCATTTCCTTCGCAAGTTGAGGATTGGAAGGCTTGGGCTGCATGGACTGAATTTGTTGTGTGTTTTTCTGCTTAAGTGCTAAAGTTGGTCGCCCACCTATTTTGGCAGTCAATTCCTCCCTTTCAGCACTAAGGCGAATTCGTTCTTTCTTCAAAGTCTCCAACTCCAACTCAGCTTGAGACAGTTTTTCGCTCGCTTCTTTGATCGAAGGGAAGAGGTTTGGATCAGATTGGATTCTTTGCACTGCCTGTTTCGCACCAAGTTGTAGTACAACCAGTATGATGATCAGAATTCCAACCACGCTAGTCATTGTGTCCAGCAAGGAGTCTAGGCTCCCGAGGTCTCCTTTCTTCCTTCTTTTCACTACTTAGTTTACAAAGGATTTTACGTTAATTGGTCCCTCTGAGGGAATAGGAAGTTTACCATTTTTGCAGTTCATGCTTAGGCAGAGATCGCGACCATTTGTCCAAGAAACAATACCGTCTGGCCTTACAAGAAAAATTACGTAATGTCCCGCTGGAGTTTTTTTTCCGGATTCTTTGATTTTCTCCAACTCAAGCAAGGCTTGCCTTGATTTTGCAGTCAATGACTCGGGGCGCACTGAATTGTACAGTTTTCCATTGGGTTCACGTAGTACAACGAATATCCCTTTTCGCTCGATGAAAGTAGCCTTGATCTCACTACCCGCTAGGCTTTTCCAAACGCGGACTTGCGAATTTTTTGCCGTCCGCTGGACGAGTTGTCTTAGCTTAGTATCTTTACGAGCTTGTGCGGTTGAAACCTTGTAATCAATTTCTCCTTTTTCATTGTAGATGGAAAGTCCATCTTTTGTACATTCAATGAAGATTGGAGTGATAGTTTCTCCAAGGGCCGATCTGCTGCGCCCTACACTCACCGTTGCGTAACCAGCTGGATTAGTTCGAATATCAACCTCTTTTTGAAGTTTGGATATCGTTTTCGGGGTCGTTTGGATTATTTTCTGTAATTCTCGATTTTTCTCCTGAAGGGCTAGGATTTCCTTCCTAACCTCAGTATCGCTTTTCGCCTCAGGTTTCTTGTTTTCCTCTAGACTCTTTATTTGTTTGGTAAGTAGTGCTATCTCCCTCCCCAGAAGTACATCCTTTCGGATTGGTTCAACCCACTCTTTCTCCTGTTGGATATCTTCCAGCGCTTTTTTGAGTGCGTTTTGCTTTTTTTGTAGGACTTCTTCCTTGGCTTGATCGACTGACTCGTCGTCAATTTGCGTGAGTACCACGGACGTAATCATCAGGGTCAGGACTCCAAGCACACAAGCCAGAATACTTAGGAACGGAAACAGCGAGACTGAAAAATCTCTTTTCCTAGATTTTGCCATGGAACATGCAGGTGACTAGCTTCCTAAGTTTTCTTCCTCTCCGCCTACATACTGGTTGTAATGCGCTAGCAACTGAGACATCTGCTCGAATGTCTGAGTCTGGCCTTGGTACAGCTCCATCATCTGCTGCTGTAGATATGCCATTTGCTCAACAGTAGTATCCCCACCTGCTGGCTTGTCTTCTCGAAGTCGTTTTAGGAAGTATTCGTTGCTGTAGTCATCTACCTGGTTAAGAAGGTCTTCTTCAGCCTTTTGAGTCATGGTGGTCGGGAACATTACTATCAGGCTCATCACCAATGCAACCAATGTCGTATCAAAAGCCACGCCTAGTCCCTGGGTCACTTCGCTCAGTTTGTTACGCAATTGATCGATATCTCCTGCTGCGTCTAGTTCACCAGAGAAACTGGCGACTGCATCACTGATTCCTATGACTGTTCCGATGAACCCTAGAATCGGAATGGCCCATATAAAAACCTTCAGTAACGTGTAGCTGGACTCTACCGTTGTGGCATCAATCTCTGACTGGGAGGCTAGCATGTTGGCAGTATCTGCATGGTTCTGCCTTACTGAGAAGTGTTCAAGTCCTCTCAAAATACGATTCATTAAAAAGTTTCGGTGCGAATCTATCTTCAGGCTTTCTAAGTGTTCGGCGAAGTCTTCAATGTTCTCGGTACGAATTTCTTCTGAAACGACCCGTGGTAGAAGGTCGTAGTGCATGGCTTGTCGCTGGTATTTAAGCTTGCGCGATTTGAAGAAGAGTATGCCCAACCCCCAACCCATCATGATTATCAACGAGTAGGGGACCCAGCCTCGTTCGTAAAACAGCTCTGAAAAATAATGTAGGAAAACCAGAAATCCGTTTTCACTTTTATCAAAAACCACTAGAAGTGGGAAAAGAATCAAATATACAATTACTGCAAAAATAAGTCCGAAAAGAAAGCCCTGCGCGTTGGACACCGCTGTAGCTTTTGTATTATCATACTTGGCAACAAGACCTTCGTTCTTGCGCCTTGCTGCCATCTTGGCGAGACGTTGTCTGTCGACTTTAATGGCCATGGCTTTAATTTGGCGGAAGGGGTGGGATTCGAACCCACGGTACCGTCTCCGGTACAGCGGTTTTCAAGACCGCCGCAATCGTCCACTCTGCCACCCTTCCTTTGAGGCTCTGGTTTAGCCCACTAATAAATTATTACTAAAAATCTAAATTCCTGTAAAAAGCAAAACCTAAAAGTAATCTAATCTGAGTTTCAAACAACCTACCATCTTGTCTGGTTGTGGATAAGATCCAATGGAGTGGATACAAAAAAGACCTTCCTACCGACAAGAAAGGCCTTTCTACAAATAACCTAGGGATTAGGCTTATTTTCTTGGAGCCTTTTTAACCTTCCCTGCCTTCAAAGCCTTCGCTGAAACCCAAATCCTTTTAATTTGTCCGGACTCCAGCACGACTCGGACACGTTGAAGATTAGGGCGGAACGTGCGTTTTGTGTTTTTAACTAAGCTGGTTCCGATACCACCGCTCTTCTTGGTTTGCCCTTTGCGGGTGATGCGTCCGCCCTTGTGTGGGCGTTTTCCTGTGATTGCGCAAATTTTTGACATAAGGCCGAAATAGGAAAGGTTTTCTTTTGGATTCGTCAATGGTCTTTTTGTGGCGCTAATCTGTGACCGTATAGGGCTTGAAATTTTAATCCAAGGTAAGCTGGATGCAGGAGTTCTTTCAGCCGTCCTTTATCTTCTGAGTTGTTTGACTCAGTAACAGATCGGATTGTTTCTTGCGAGTAGCGCATGAAGAGGGATTCCTGTCGTAGCAGTCTGGTATTGATGAAATTTTGTTTTTTGAGAATATCTTTAATCTGGGTCTTACGAGTAGAAGATAGAACGTTACCGGACTTTGGCTTCGCTGATACATAAACTTTACCGTAGATAGGAGGATCATTTTCTTCACCGCCCCATACACTTATGGATTGTATATCTCC
>CAJWWL010000091.1 GCA_913048125.1 uncultured Opitutia bacterium
CTTCAATGGGAAGTTGGAGGCCGTGTAGAGAGTACATCTCATGAGCTTACGGGAAATACCACCAAGCGAAATCGCGACTACGATGCTGTCAGTGGTTCAACATCGTTGATCTACGATTACTCCGATGAATTCAAACTCGCAGCCAGTTTTAACTACTCCGAGCGAGCACCAAGCGCTGAAGAACTTTATTCCAACGGCGTACACCATGCTACTGCTACGCACATCACTGGTGATGATTCTCTGGGCTTGGAAATATCTAAAGGCTGGGACTTTTCGATCAAGAAAGTAGCTGGATCCTTCACTGGGGAGCTGGTCTTCTTCTCTACTAACTATGACGGGTATATCTACCAAGCAGAATCAGAAGAAGAGGAAGATCATGAAGAAGAAGAGCATGCCCACGCTGAAAGGCACTACGCAGGTGTGGATGCGAGCTTTCAAGGATTTGAAGCCAATCTCTCCTTCCCAGTATTTGAGGACGGGGATCGCGCCCTTTTCCTCCGTGGTATGTTTGACTATGTGAATGCTGAAAATGATACGGATAACGAGAATCTTCCTCGTATACCTCCCATGCGCATAGGTGCTGCATTAGAGTACACATACGGTTCATTCCTCGGAACTCTAGAGGCAAGACATGCATTTGAACAAGATGACTTGGCTCACGGCGAAACCGTTACTCCATCTTTCACAATGTTGAACGCTCGTGTGGACTATCAGGTCTTTGACGAGGACAAGGCATGGAATGCATTTGTTGAAGCAAGAAACCTTACAGATGAGCTTGCATACAACAGCTCTTCTTATCGTAAGGCGCTCGCCCCATTGCCCGGACGTAGCATTAACTTCGGTCTGAACTACAAGTTCTAGTCCAGCTCAGAAAAAAATTCCCGAAAGTTCCGATTGCTCGGCTGATCCTGGGCAATCGGAATTTTTTTGTGTCCACTAACTTGGCTTAGAGGGTCTACCTTATCAAAAGAAACTCTTATCAGCTTATCCTGTCATTCCTCTAGGAAGGAAACATACGCTGATCTGCAAGATTTGAAGATGCCACCAGACAGATGATTGCAGTCCTGACATTTGGGGTTTCGTTCAGGACCTAAAACCTCAGCTTTGTGGTTGGTAATTTTAATTAACTAGGCAGTCCAAAATTTGGCTCTCTTCCGAGACTACCAATCAGAGTACTACGAGTGCCTTCTTGGTCGAGTACGGCCCGTGCTTCTTTACAGAAGTGGATCCGGTCCTGAATTTTTAACTCTTCTATGGTTTCGTTATTAGAACCTTCAGAAGCAAATTCTTCGAGATAACGAACGCGTCCATCCCAGAACTCACGCATCGTGGATAGTCTTGATTCGACGCGAGCAAGGTACCAATCGCTGTTCAAGATTGAATCTGGCTTGAAGAGATTTCTCAACTCAGGATCTCTGAGGCGACTATCATCCAGTTCTTCACTGGCCATAATTTCCAGCAAAGCCCTTATTGGCGGACAAGCCAAGTCTGCCGAACCGTCTTTGAAGTAGGCTTGGGCCACTCTTTTCTGAGTGGCCTCAATGTTCATGACGCTCCTAGCGTAAATGTTGGCATCTTGAAGCTCTGGCTTCAGCATGTCTTCCGGGAATACAGAGTCAGGATCGTGGAAGATTCTTCCAAAATATTCATGAGCAAATTTCTTGGTAATGCGGTAACCGAGTCGACCAGCTGGTACGGTGCTGCCATTTTGCTCATAGTCTTCAATTCGTTCGAGATACCCTCTTTCAATCAAGAGCTTGGGAGCATTTTCGCCCACTCTCAAACGACTCCAGACCTCTGGGATCAAAAGGCTGATATCATGGTCTACTTTATATTTCGGACCAATCCATCCGGCAGATGTGACAAAGGCACCCTGACCGGTTGCTGCATATGAAACGAGTGCTGCATTCAGGTCATGAATGGGCAGAAGCATGTTGAAGGGGGCCTTGGTCATCGCACCCTCTGAACCCGCTCCTGTAGTGGATGGAGACTTACCAGTGAGACTGGCGATGAAGTCCATGAAGAGCTCAGGCAGTTCCACGTAATGAATTGGGGCAAAGCAGCAAAGCGCGGGAATACCAGTTTCCGGGTCGGGTGGGTTGTTTCTCCTACCAGGTAGAATCGCACGGACGGGGTATAGCACTGGCTTGTCGTCGGGGACACTCCTTCTAAGGCGAGTTCCAACTTTGGCAGCGTACACGTTGCGCTCCATCTCCAAGTCAGGTCTGGTCTGCAGGTAACGGGGGTTGGCAGTTGGTCGCCCATCAACGATCCTTGGATTGGCAGACGAGCAAGCGAATGCATCCTCTTCTTGCTCTGCCGCTCCTTTAAGGAACTCTTGCATCGGCTCAGTATATTGCTCGAAGTCGAGGGTGCTTTTGACTTGCTGCTGGACCTTGGATGTCGGAATTGGTGCGTAGTTGCTGAGGAAGTTTCCATGCTTGGTGAAGTCTTCCTCTGTGCGATGATCAAAACCACGAATGATTGCGTCATCTGGACGCTGGAAAAGCCGGTACTCACAATTGTGGACAAACTTTGCAGCATCTTTGAAGTCTCCCGGTCCGAGACCGGTTAAGCAACTCAATGGGGCTACGGTGGAAGCCGTTATATCATCTTCAGCAATGATTTTTAAGGCCGGTTCAAAGTCTTCTCTAAGACTGAAAAGCCGCCGGTTGCCACGTTGACCAAAGCCAACACGCAGGTAGTTCATGTGTAACTTGCGTCCGTTGAGGAAAAGTTCATTGCCAGGACGGTCATCAATATTGTCTACGCTGAACCTTTTTTCCCAATCATCACCCCATTCAGGTTGGTACTCTCGCTTAACGATGAGGAGTAGTTCTTTAACATGTTGAGGGATAGACTTAAGCCAATTGTTATACTCCTCGGTGTAGTAATCTTCCAACGGAGTCAGCAACTTGATGAGTGAACCCATGGAACGGGTAGAAGAGAGGATTGGGCGATTCCTCAGATTGTGCTCTTCTGGATTCAGATAGCGATTCGAAAGGTCATACTCGAGGATCTCCTTAACGCGTGCTAGATCTTCTTCCAGATTGGCTACAAATACAGGCCCATTCAGAATTACATCATAAAGTTGCTTCGAGATCTCAGACTTGCCGCCACCGGATACTGTGCATGGTTTGTGGCAAAGGAAACCTTCACCAACAGTCCCTATCAGTCTCCATCGTCCACTGTGGATAGATTTCCGCATCTCCACACGATAACCAGATGGTAGGATGTAGATTTCTCCGGACTGAATAGGTAGACTCTCGGTTTCTCCCTGAGAGTTCTTCCAAGTGACTAATTGCTCGCGCAAATCGAAGCATGCATTCTCAGGTACGTAAAAGATACTAGAGTGTTCTTTATCTTGGGCGTAGCCTCCAGATTGAAGCTTCATTCGGTCTCCATACTTCTCTAGATTGCCAGAGAAGGTAGCTTCAAGCCTTGGGAGTATCTTTAATGGATCAAACTGTTGTCCGAGGTTATAGCTTGGGAAGGCGATGGCTCCACCTGCATGTTCTTCTTCTGCAATTCCGTAAAGATTAGCCGAAAAACTGATTTGGGTTTTAACCTCCTTCTTGCAGTAACCAAAATAGTTGTCAGCAATACAGGTCACCACTCTACCTTTTGGATCACGCAGGGTCAGCTTGAAGGCACCTCCGTCGTTATAAAGCTCATCTTCAGATTCCCAGCACATGCCATCCCTTTTTTGGCGCTCAGTTGCATCTGCAATATTGGGAAGTCCAATATCCTTTTTCTTCAACTCGATCAGATGAGGGGCAAGAATGACACAACCACTGTGACCAGTCCAATGCTCAACATCGAGGCCTGCATCATTCTCAATCAAGTTTGGGTCACCACCATTACCAAAAATGCTCTCAACAAAATCCAGATTGGCTGCCATGGAGCCCGGAGCGAAGAAGCGCGTCTCCAGCGTTTTCTGCCGGATAAAACCCTCCACGTCTGGACACACCACTGGCCTCAGTAGAAGAGACAGCCAGCAGTGGACTGGCTGGTCGCTGGCGGATGAAAAAGGTAGTTCCGCATAATTGTCAGGCGGATTCAATGCGGCCTTGATGATGTTTCTCGCAGCCTCTACAGGTACTGACTTTTTATCATCTGCGATCGGGAGCCCGTAATCGACTACATGAAAGACCCCTTTGGTTGTGCGGCGGTCCTTTGCCGGATTGTGCAAGACGCCCTGTTTGATTCGGTAAGACTCGATGATGTCATTCTTGTAGGTGTGTCCGTCTCTAGGTAAGGAAATGACTCGAGCGAGGCCGTGTCGATCAAGGTTAAAAGTGGTTTCTGGAAGACGTGGTGCATCCTCTCCAAAGACCTCAATCATGAAATCTTGAATCCGTTGGTCAGGAGGTGGGAGATGCCCGGAGAGAAGGCGCTTCTGCTCTTTATAGCTTCGGACCAAAGACCCACCTAAGCGTATGCCCGGATTATCGTAGACATTGCCTACGGGCGGGTAGCCAGTGGCCAGCAATTTTAAATTGGCCGCATTAACCGCCTCTGTGTAGTCGGGTGAACCAGGATTGTAGTCCACTCCGATACTCAGCCATTGATGGAGCTCCTCATTTGTTTTCTCGGTCTTCATAGGTACATTTTGAAGAACACGTGATTCGATCAAGTTGCAAGACATAAGCATCAGCTGCATGCCTAAATCATGCCAATTAAGGCAAAATTAACATTACTGTCGAAATACGAACGTGGATTTCCGGTTTTTTTCTGGATTATGATCCTGATTTCTGGTCCTTCGTATGCATGAAATACTTCCTACCGACTTCCCTTTATTTTTTCATCTTCTTTACGGTCTCAGTGTTTTCTGCGGAAGATGATGCACTTCGGTTTGCTAAAATCTTCACCGACAAAATGGTACTGCAGCAGGAGAAACCAATCAAGGTCTGGGGTTGGGCCAAGTCAGGTGCATCAGTCAGACTGACTTTAACTCAGGATGTTGCCCTAGGTAATAAGGCCGTATCCACAGCAGGTATCGAGACCAGTCGAAGTGACGGAAATGGAGAGTACAGCATTCGCGTTCATTACACCGAAACCAATGCTCCCAAGCTAGAAACCAAAAGCCTCAGTGCAAAGGCAGGATCGGATGGTCGCTGGTCGATACAATTCCCTCCGGCAAAAGCCAGTTTTCAACCCACATGGCTGATTGCTGAATCTGGCGACCAACATGCAATTCTTCAAAATATCCTAATTGGTGAAGTCTGGGTCTGTGCCGGTCAAAGCAACATGGGTTGGAGTAATTTCAACCGCAAGGCACGCGAAGCGGCCTCCGCTGACTTTCCTGGTTTGAGATATGTGGCGTGGGAGGATTCTTGGTATAAGCCTCGGGAGGACGTTCAGCGCAATATAGAGTGGAGAGAATGCTCACCTGAAAACGCACAGCGTTTCTCCGCGGTGCCTTACCTCTTTGGTACCTTCCTGCATCGCTATCTGAAAGTACCCCTTGGCATCATCAACGTAGCTCGTGGAGGCACTCTTGGTCAGACCTGGTGCCTACGGAGCGAACTCGAATCGATCGATGACAAGATTATCCGCACCGTCCTTGCCGATTACGATGCCGAGACGGCGGTCTGGGATGACCCTGCACAGGTAGAAGGACTCATGAAGCAATGGGAGGCTGATTGCGACAAGGTACGCGCCGATCACGAGGAGAAGCTTACCAAGGCCAAAGCTGAAGGAAAGAAACCACCGCGGCTACGCCTACCCAAAAAGCCTGGAGATGCACGCAGCAGTTGGAGCCCACCAGCAGGACTTTTCAATGCCACCATTATGCCGATTCGTGATCTGGCTCTCCGCGGAGTTCTCTACTATCAAGGAGAAAACAACAACTTCATGAGGTGGACCCGTTACGAACGAACCTTTCCCAAAATTCCAGTATCGTTTCGCAAGGCATTTCGGGACGAAAGTCTACCATTTGGCTGCATCAGTCAGCCGGGTTGGGGCAATTATGGCATCGATCCGGAGTTGGCCACAATTGCAGAGGGCTACGCAATCGTGCGAGATATCCAACGAAGAGCACTACAAGCGGATCCACTTTCGGATATGATTGCCACCTATCCCACAGGTAATTCCTACATCCACCCAGCAGAGAAACTTCCCGTAGCTGAATATGCCTCGCTTTGGGCGTTGGCCAAGGTCTACAAGAAGCCCGTAGTGCATCGTGGGAATGCCTACACGCACTCCCAAATCAAGGAGGACAAGATGTACTTGTTCTTCGATCAGGATCCCGTCGTCTACGAACGCTGGAAGCATATCGAGAACAACGCCGCATGGCAGGTGCTACCATGTGCTCGGGAAGGGAATGCAGAACTGCTGGGCTTCATTATCGCGGGAAAAGATCGCCGTTGGTATCCTGCGAATGCCCGACAAGTCAGAATCGATAATAAGTGGTGCATAGAGTTGAGCAGTGATCTCGTTGAAGAACCAGTTGCCGCCCGTTATGGCTGG
This sequence comes from uncultured Opitutia bacterium, assembly GCA_913048125.1. Taxonomy (GTDB): domain Bacteria; phylum Verrucomicrobiota; class Verrucomicrobiia; order Opitutales; family JABJCN01; genus JABJCN01. The sequence goes on from CAJWWL010000091.1 coordinate 6,472, forward strand.
GCCAACTGGCCGACCGGTAACCTCGTAGGTCGTGAACGTATGCCCATCCCAACCTTCCGAACCGATGACTGGCCCATCCCCGAAGGACTCAGCTACTCTCAGGAGGTCAAGGAATCCAGTTCTGCCAAGATTAAGGAGTTGCAGGAAATTGGACGCAAACAGGCGCAGGATCGTAAGTTCCGACAATTGCAGATCGATCTTCCCAGGCTTGAGTCCGAAATGCATCGTGGGGATGCCTCTGGCCAAATTCAGAGCAAGCTATCCCGCATCAATTCCATTCTTAATGAGTTTGAGACCGATCCATGGCTCTCGAGACAGCTAAAAGGATATGATCCTGAGTTCGAAAATAAGCTCAAGGAGGCTAAGGCCGTTCTGGATAAGCTGCAGAACAATTAGTCTACAGTCTCAATCTTAGCGAAACGGGATTGTATTTCCTGTAAACTGCCTGTGGTCAGGTAAATACGATATTTGAGGGCCGTTCCCTTCTTGAGGACAAAGGTACGGATCGGTGCCACATAAGAACACGCAGAGCCATTCGGGCCAGTCTTTCCATCACCCAAGGCGCGGTAGCATGTAAACTGAGTGGTGCCCGGAGTAAAAAGCCCAATGCCGTGCTTCTTTTCATCCACATAGGCAACCCATGCCTTTGAGGATTTACCTAGGCTCAAGCCCTCTTGGCCTTCTTTACCATTTTCTCCAAGAATGCGCGGGGAAGCTTCGGTCAGTTGATCTTCTTTCCAGTAAAAGAATCTCTTCAGTTCTCCATCTATGAACAAGGCCGGCATCTCCTGATGTCTGGCTCTTTCATGATCGCCTCCTTCATATTGCATCGAGAAATCGAGGATCGCCAAATGTCCATCCAGACGAATCTTCTGCTCCATCACCATATCCTCGCACAATCGATCGCTTGCCCAGTGATGGGGGGTGGTGGTGGACTTGATCTGAAAGACGTCTGGCTTAAACTCGAAGGAATCTAACCTAGACGGCTTATTCTGCCAGTTGCCACCCTGTATCGGGTTGTAACGCCAAGGTTTGCCGTTCCAGTTGGTGCCATCCTTCTCGCCGTAGTAGGATTGCTGTAGGTATCGACCCGCATCAAATATATTGAGCAAGTTACGCTTGGAGCGGCTTTCTCCGAAGAAGCCTATGCAAGCTCCTCTAGATCGATCCACACCAATGCGCACCTTCCCATTGTCCAGATAGCTCCATTTGCTTTTGGCCTTTTGTTCAGCACAGAGCAGTGAGCCAGCTGCATAGAGCAGGGTTAAAGATAGATGAAATCCTCTGCTATTCATTCTCGAAGCCTGACTAATCGCTTAGCTGGTAAACGCAGAGATCAACAGCTCAGGCAATTCCCATAGCATGGTGCCCATGCCTTGATTGTGGGCCGTAGCAGTGACCACCAGATCGATGGTGGGGAACACAAAAATAAATTGCCCGCCAGCACCGCGCCCTTGTGCTGAAGGGTACTGAACTCCATTAATCTCATGGTTCTGGCTCCACCAGAAGTAGCCATAATGGTTGGAAGGTCTTGTGCGGACCAAAGGTGAGGTTGCAGTTTTCACAAATTCCTTAGGCAGGTGTTGTTTTCCGTCCCACTTTCCACCATTCAAAGTCAGAAGCCCCATCTTCATCATATCTCTGGAGAGAAAGCTCGAGCCCGCTGCAGACTTCGGGAACCCGCTCAGGTCTTCCTGCCAATGGTAGTTGGTGATTTGCATTGGCTTGAGCAGTTGCTCGCGAATGAATTGTTCTGCAGTCCCCGGCACAACCGTTTCCAGAACCTGCATGGTGAGGACCGGATCTGATGATTGATATTTGAATTCCCTCGGCGCGGGCTGGATCGGCTGGCTGTGTTGTAGATAAGCCTGTGCCTGCTTCTGTCCCACGAGCAAGCTCGGTTGCCTCACCACGTTGTGAAGTCTTCCCTTTGAAAGTCGAATGCCAGACCTCATCTGCATCGCTTGATGCAAGGTGATTTTATCTACTCCTTTGGCCAACTTCGATACGTCCAGATCTTTGAGGTAAGAGACCACAGGTTTGTGGAGGTCCTTCATGGTTAGGTGCCCGAGTTGGATCGCTCGGCCTACGGCATAGGCGGTGTAGGACTTGGTTATGGACATTTGGTAGTGCGGATAATTCACACGCCCCCTGCGATAGTAAGCTTCAAGGACCAGTTTGCCACGATGTGCAATCAAGAGGCTGTCGATTTTGCCAGCCTTGGGTTTGGAGGCGGGTTGTCCCAGTTTCTTTGCGTAGGCCAGCACTCTGTCCTTCTTTGATCCTTTGAGATCCAAAGATCCAACGACAAGACCGTCCTCAAGATCCTGAGGCTGAGTCGTTATGAAAGGTTGATCGAGGTAGGGGAGTTCTTTCTCCAGTTGGAAGGATACATCTTCTGCCGTGAGGTCCACAACCTCTGGCGCCAAGCCATTGGCATTCCCCGCATCCTTAGCAGTCAGGAAACTGGCAAAGATGCAGAGTGCAAATGAGTGAGTGATCGTTTTAAGCTTTTGCATGGTTCGAATTAAACCGTTCATGGCTTTTTAGAATTGGTTTCTGGCTTCGCAGGTGGCGGGTCGAACTTGTCCCTGTAGGCCTTGTATTCCTGCCAGGTCAGTTTGCCATCCTTGTTGGTGTCGGCTTTTGGATGCCGGGAAAAATATTTATCCTTCCATGCCTCCGCGCTGATTTTGGTGTTAATGGGTTCTTTGGGTTTAAATGGGGGCTGTGGAGGAATCTGACCGGACTTGGGTAGTCGAGTCTCAAGCTTCTTTCTGAACTCTTGTAGTTTACCTGCGTGCTCAGGTTTGCCCGCGAGGTTGTGCCACTCCAGGGAATCCTTACGGGCGTGATAGAGTTCCTCTTTGCCGTTTTCATAACGGATGTAGCGCCAGTCCTTCCCGCGTAGGGAATAACTCTCCTTGGCAGGGTCATATTTCATTCGCCATTTGTACAAAGCCGTCAGTGCCTCATCCGGTCCGTCCCAATCGCCTTTTTCCGGATGTAACAGCAAAGGCTTCATACTGTGACCATCCAGAGGCAGCCCTTTGTCATTCTTACGAGTCTCACTCGTGAGACCACACAGATCAACAAGGGTGGGGTAGAGGTCGATCAAGGATACCGGTTGCTCGCACACTGCATTCTCCTTTGAGATTCCCGGGGCGCTCACCCACAACGGTACTTGAGTGCTCTCCTGCCAGAGGGAGTTCTTGTAGAGATAATCCTTCTCGCCCATGCCCCATCCGTGGTCGCTGGTGACGATGATCATCGTACTGTCCTTGAGCCCGCTCTCATCAACGGCATCCAGAATGCGGCCGATCTGCTCATCCACCGAGGCCACACTGGCTAGGTACGCTTGAATGAAACGGCGCAAAGCCTCCTCCTTCGTCGGGTACGACGCCACCAACTGTTTAAAGAGACGGGTGCCCATGTCCTCCGTTCGGGAAGAATTCGGTTCTGCACCCGAGGGAATACCCCTGATGGTCTGGGCGAAGGTGTCCTCAATGTCACCGGGTCGGATTTCCGGCAGCTTGATCTTCCCCAGAGGGAACATGTCAAAGAAACGCTGCGGCACAATCAACGGGGTGTGAGGCCGTATGAAACCGACTCCCATGAAGAACGGTCGCCAACCCTTCAGGCCTCCAATCTTACGAATGTTCGCCACCGCCCAATCACCATTCATCTCGTCAGGTGTCTGGTCACGATCCTCCTGCGACTCCACACGAAGCTCCTTGGACAATTGTCCCCAGCCTCCATTGCGCCAACTCATGGGATGGCCCTCAGCCGTCTTGCGTCTGCTTAGATTTACAAATGGACCGTAAGAGCCGTCCACCGCACCGATCTCACTGTATGGCTTGGGTACATCCGGGTGGGCCACCTTCTTGCCATTTGCGTAGGCAAAAGGTCCATAGTCGGAGCGATTACCAAAGTTCTTCCACTCCTCCCGCACCATGTGGTGCATCAACTTGCCGGTACCCATCGTCCGGTATCCGTTCTCACGAAAGTGATCCATCAAGGTCCTGGAGTTCTGCAGCACTTCATAGGTGTTCCATTTTGTAAACCCGAAGCAGCCCGAGTTATGAGGGTAGATGCCCGAGAATAAACTCGCCCGCGATGGCCCGCAGATCGGTATGTTGCAATGGGCCTGCGTAAAGCGAACCCCTCTCTTGGCCAAACGAACTAGGTTGGGAGTGATCGCATTCGGATGCCCGTCAAAGCCCTCCACATAATCATTGAGGTCATCGCAGATGATCAGGATGACATTCAGTTTCTCATCCGTCTTCGCCCATTGGGAGTGGGGGAGAAAAACGTTCGCTGCGAAAAGGATAAAGGCAGACCATTTCATAATTGGGTTACAGTTTATGGGGACTTCCGATCTCATCGGCAATCCTAGTCCTTCGTTTCTCAAAAAGATTGCTCCATTTCCTCATTAATTTATCCAAGCTCTCATGATTTATAACCAAATCAAGTGCCCGCACTGTGATAAAAATCTCAGCAACGTCCGCATGTCCAACAAGCAGATGTGGTTGATCCTACCCTTCCTGCTGATTGGTTTTCTGCCTCTCATTAAGATTTTCTTTTTCAAACCTGATGCATCCAAAGATCTCGCGATCAGCGAGTATAAGACTAAGGTGGTGGACGGAGATACATTGGAAATTCTGGGTGTAATCACCAACTCCAGCAAACGCGAATGGAGTTCGGTCTCGGTCGAAGCAGAGTTCTATTCAAAAGAAGGTGAATTCCTCGATGAGGAGAAGTCCATGCTTCCTCACGTTCATCCAGAGACAGTGCGGGTAACAACGTAGGTGATTCGCTCGAATTGGTCACACCAGCACATATTTGTATTCCCGGAGTTCGCTGTATTGATTTTGTCCGTACACCCACAGTCGCGGGCCATCCCCGACTCGCCAGCTGACTCGAGACCTCTTCCAACGTAGCCGCGTCCATCTCCGAATACTCTCCTACCAAAGCAATCGCAAAATCCGGTTTTCGATCAACGGAGCTCTCAATAGTGTCTGCACATTCCTCCAAGGCCTCTCTCCAATTCGGCAGACAAGAGTTCATGCTGTGACACGTGTAGAAACGTCGACGTAGCGACGTTCGTATCATCATCATCTTAAACTCTTACCAAATTCTCAAAATATAAAGTTTTGTGTATGTGTGTCAATTATTACGTATCTGAAACCCAATATATTTTATCTCTCTCTCTCAATCTCAATCTTGGAAGCTCTCAAAGTCTCAAAGAAAAAAAACGAAACTGTGAGCCTTTTCTTCAACATGACAGAGTCCGCGTCCAACTTCGAGATCCAAACAAAGAAGATTTAACCAAACATGT
>CAJWWL010000092.1 GCA_913048125.1 uncultured Opitutia bacterium
TCACAGTTGGGCTTGAAGCGAAGAGCCCAAACCTATTGTTTATCGCGGTTGACGACCTCAATGACTGGGTGGGTTGCATGGGTGGACACCCGCAGGCGAGGACGCCCAATATTGACCGTTTGGCAAAGCGTGGAACTCTGTTTCTAAACGCCCACTGTCAAGGACCTATCTGTGGGCCCTCAAGAGCCTCTTTGTTGTCTGGTTTTTATCCTCATACAACTGGGGTGTATCAACAGCCAAACGGCAAGCCTATGGAGCGGGATGAAACTTTCTTTCATGGCCAGTTGCTAACTCATTATTTATCTGGTCAAGGTTATCGAACTCTTGGCGTTGGCAAAATCACCCATGGGTACCGAGCAGAAAAGGCGTTGGATGAGTATGGTGGAAAGTTTGCTGGCTCAGGTCCCAAGCCCGCCCAAGGTAAACGTTTCAACTACCATTTGCCTGACGTACCTTGGACAGGTACACAAACTGACTGGGGTGCATTTCCGAATGACGACAAGGATATGCCAGATCACAAGGCTGCCGACTGGGCTGTTGAACAGCTTAGCAAGAAGATCGATAAGCCACTATTTTTAGCCGTGGGATTCATACGTCCTCACGTTCCGTTTTATGTTCCTCAAAAATGGTTCAGGCACTTTCCCTTGGACAAGGTGAAGTTGCCGGCTGTGCGCAATGATGATCTTCTTGATGTTCCAGAAATCAGTCGTCGGATCCATGAGTTGCCTAAATACCCCAAACTCCCATTTTTACAAAAAAACAATAATGAGCAGTTTCGTAAATGCGTTCAGTCCTATCTGGCTTGCGTGGCTTTTGTAGATCATCAAGTGGGACGCGTATTAGATGCTTTGGATCGGGGGCCTTATGCTGATGACACCGTTGTCGTACTTTTTAGCGATCATGGTTATCACATCGGAGAAAAGAATCGGGTCAGTAAGCACAGTCTTTGGGAGGAATCTACCCGAGTACCGCTGGTTGTCGTACCTGCAAAGTCTCAGCTCCGGACTTTTGGAGACCCCAACCAAAGTTGTACTAAACCAGTTGGGTTGATCGACCTTTATCCCACCATCCTTGAACTCTGTAATTTGCCGGCCAAAAAAAGTAATCAAGGAGATAGCCTTGTGCCTCTACTTAAGAACCCTTCTTCGACTTGGAGATACTCTACGCTGACTACTTATGCTCGTGGCAATCATTCATTAAGAACTGAACGCTATCATTATCTCCGTTTTGAAGATGGCTCTGAAGAGCTCTACGATCACAAGTTTGATCCACATGAGTGGCACAATCTAGCGACATCATCTGATCACTCCAAGCTGATCCTCAGGCTCCGCAAAGAGTTACCCACTGACGAAGCACCATACCATCCATCTGTTCGTAAAGGAGCCGTAAACGCTTGGTTCGCTGAACACCTTCGTCGGAACGGTATAGAATAGAAGATATTTACCTGATTTCTATTTGCGCAAATCTAGGCAAATCAGGTCACCTTCCGCATTTCTGCAAAACAGACGGCCGTTGGCTAGGACATGAGGATTCCAGCATTTACCTCCGAGGACTTGAGCGCGAGCACTTGGCTTGAAGGACTTAGGGGAGACAGGTGCTACTAGCAACTCACCTTTACCGCTCAGGCAGATCAGCTTTCCGTTCGCAGCAATAACGTTTCCAGAACCAAAGTCTGCATGGGTCCATTGAACCTCACCAGTCTTCAATTCGATGCACTTGAGGCTGGCTTTTTGCGTGGTATCACCATCAACGCCGTAAAGGTATCCATCAATTAAAACGCTGGTGCACATTTGATTTTTGAAGTCTCGGCTTTTCCAAACGGTTTCCGGATCCTCTTTGTACATTTTTATGAATGCGGAGCCTTTACCGTAGCCTGAGGATATGAGTGCATGACCGTCGTCAGTGACGACTGGGTCAGTAGCGTTAACGCCATAACGAGTGAGCCAGCGGTAGCTCCACCATGGTTTTCCGGTTTTGATTTCCACGGCAGTGTACTGCTTGTCCGAAGAAAAAATAGCGTATTCTGTTTTGCCAGATTTGAAGACTACTGGTGTCGAATATCCGGCGTTACGGCGTGCGGATTTCCAAATCGTCTTACCCGTAGATTTACTTAGCGCCATTCCTGTTTCACCAACGTTGAGCAGCAGGCGTTCGCCATGAATCACCGGGGCACCAGAAAATCCCCATGTGGGCAACCTCGCATCTTCTTCTCCCACTAGGTCGCGCTGCCAGATCGGTTTGCCGTTGGCCGTCTCGAGGCATTGCATTTTTCCCCAGCGAGTGAGGAGATACAGTCGGTTCTCCTCAATGATTGGTGTGGAAACTGGTCCACCTTCAAAGTACTTATCACCAAGATCAGACTTCCAAGTTTTTTTCCAGAGAGACTTACCTGAATCTGCATCTATGCAAAAGAGGGTAGCCGTCGAATCTCCATCGTGACCCAAGGTGAACAAGCGGCCATCGCCGACGACAATGGACCCGAAACCTAGTTGGACATCGGTGCGCCAAAGTTCCTTGGGTTTACCGCTTGGCCATTGGTCGGTCCAGTCGGTTTCTGAAGAAATATTATTGCGGTTAGGTCCACGCCATTGCTGCCAGTCAGCTGCGATGAGAGCACAAGGTAGTAGAGTCAGTAGTACGTGTTTTTTCATTTAAATTTGAGGTGCTTGCATTGGCGGATTTACATCAACTCCCATGTTTTGGGGTCTTTATTGCTAGTGCCAACTGTGCTATAGGAAAAGATTGAATTTATTCAGGTTAAAAATTGGATGGTTCTACCATTATCAAATATCCTGATACTTGCTAATATGAGACTTGCCACACTGTCGATTGCTTCTCTGGTCCTTTCTGCCGCACTTGATGCTAGTGAAAAAGAATCCGTTCGACCTGACTTAGAGGCAGGAAGAAGCTTCTGGTCCTTCTCGCCCTTGGAGCAACCTAAGGTTCCGCAGGTTGAGGACACTAAATGGTGTCGCACAGATGTTGATCGTTTTGTCCGAAAGAGACAGGAAGCCAAAGGTCTGGTGCCCAGTTCGACCGCCGATGCCCGCACTCTTCTACGCAGGGCTTACTTCGACCTAACAGGACTCCCTCCTTCGCCAGAACAGACGGATTCATTCCTCAAGGCCGCAGCCGGCAATCTTGATGCTGCCTACTCTTCGCTTCTGGATGAACTTCTCGCAAGCACTCACTACGGTGAACGTTGGGGGCGACATTGGCTGGATCTAGTCCGTTTTGCCGAAAGCAACGGCTATGCCTTCGACAAGGACCGAAAGAATGCTTTCCGGTATAGAGACTTTGTAATTCGCGCTCTCAATGCTGATATGCCCTACGATGAGTTTGTTCGACTCCAAGTAGCGGGGGATCTGATCCGCCCCAAGGACCTTGAGGCAGTCTCTGCCACAGGCTTCCTTGTCGCTGGCCCATTCACCACCCAGCAGACCCAGAAAGAGCGAGAACGTAGTCGCTACGAGCAACTCGATGACATGGTTCATATTCTTGGAACCTCAATGCTGGGTCTTTCAATTGGGTGTGCCCGATGTCATGAGCACAAATATGACCCTGTCAGCCAAGAGGACTATTATCGCCTTGCTGCCACCTTCGCCGAGGTAGGGTTCTCAGATGTTGGAATCGATGAGAAGCCGTGGATCTACGAAGCTGCCAAAAAGAAATTTGATGCCGCACATGCTCCGCTCACTGCCAACTTGGCAAAATACGAAAAAGAAAAGCTACCTGGCGCCTTCGATCATTGGTTTGCAAATCGCCCAGAAGAATTGCCGGCTCCGGAAATGGGTCCTTGGCAGGTCATCGGCCCCTTCGCCGCGGAGAACTTTGACAAGGCCTTCGATACCGCTTTCGGTCCCGAGCGAGAGAAGTCCATCGACCTTAAGAAGACCTATGGGAAAGACGACAAGAAGGTCGCCTGGCAAGCGCGTCCCGAGTATAAGGATGGATCCGTTCACAACCCTTTTAACTCTCCAAATTCCGCCTATTATCTTTATCGCGTCATCAAGTCTCCTGTTGCCCGCAAAGTGAGCATATCCTTGGGTAGTGATGACGGTTTTCGCTTCTGGTTGAACCGTAAGGAAATCAAGAAAAACAAAATTGCTCGTGGCGCGGGGCCCGATCAGGAGAAGTTTGACCTTTCTCTTGTTGCCGGAGACAACCATGTGGTCTTCAAGATTGTCAACGCAGGTGGCATTGCTGGCTTCTACTTCAAAACCATTGTCTCAGGCCCGCCCAAAGATGTGTTGGCCAGTTTCGACAAGCCTAAAGCAGATTGGTCCCCGTCCGAAACCAACAAAGCAATACAATGGTACCGAACCATCGACAAAGAATGGTTAGACCTAAAGTCCTCCGTTGAAGCCCATGCCAAAGAGACTCCTAAGCCAGAGCTCACCATGGTCTATGCCGCAAAAAAGCGAGGTTCTACCTACAACTTCGGCAAGGATACCTATAACGTATATTTCCTAAATCGTGGCAACGCCGACCAAAAGGGGGACCTCCAGAAACCTGGCTTTTTGCCTGCACTCATGCGTGAGGGTCGCATGGATTCACATTGGACCGACCGAAAATTAGAAGGAGATAAGCCTGTTCCTGGGCGTATTGCTCTCGCTGATTGGCTTACGGACGTAGAAGACGGTGCAGGGATGCTTCTTGCCCGAGTCATTGTGAACCGCCTCTGGCAGCACCACTTTGGCCGTGGTATTGTTACAACTTCCAGTGATTTTGGAACGCGCGGCGAGCCTCCTACCCACCCAGACCTTTTGGAGTATCTGGCTCGGTCGCTTGTCGAAAATGGATGGAAGCTTAAACCATTGCACAAGCTGTTAATGACAAGCTCTACCTACATGCAGTCAGGTGGAATTTCCGAAGCCAAAGGCATGCAGGATCCCTCCAACCTCCTTTTGTGGCGAAAGGAACCTCGACGCTTGGAGGCTGAGGTGTTTCGAGACACTCTACTCTCGGTAAGTGGTACCCTCGACAGCACCCAGTTTGGTCCCGGTACTCTCGACGAGCGCAAGCCTCGCCGCAGCATTTATTTAACGGTCAAGCGCAGTAACCTCACCCCAATGCTACAACTCTTTGATGCCCCCGATACTCTGCAGGGTATTGGTCACCGACAAGAAAGTACCGTAGCCCCGCAAGCCTTGGCCATGCTCAACTCACCCTTCCTTCTTGATCTCTCGCAGAAGTTTGCCAATCGCATCCGCAAAGATCCTGCCAAAACTTCGCTTGATGACGCCATAACAGAAGCCTACCAAGTCGCCCTTGCACGAGCACCAAGCAAGGATGAACTCTCGAACTGGGTCAGCTTCGTAGATGCTCAGAAAGCTCTTCACAACAACAACGAACAACTCGCATTCCGAGACGTTTGCCACGCCATACTTTGCGCCAACGAATTCGCCTACATCGACTAACAATTTTAGAGACAGCTTCCTGATTTCTCATGATGAACGAAAACGAAATTCGCCACCTGACTCGCCGCCGCTTTCTTGAGAAGGCCGGTCTGGGCGCTGGCAGTGTTGCACTAACCGCTCTGCTGCATGAGCAGGGTATTCTATCCGCCTCCGCACCACCTCAAAGCCCCCTCGTCGTCCGAAAACCACCTTCCACCGCCCGCGCCAAGTCTGTAATCTGGTTATTTCAGACGGGCAGTCCTTCTCAGGTAGACACCTTTGACTTCAAGCCAATGCTCGCTAAACGCAACGGGGAGAAGCTTGCTGGTGCGGATCCTAAGACTGGATTTTTCACCACCAGCGGTAAGTGCCTTGGCTCACCCTTCAAGTTCAACCAGCACGGTGAAAGTGGAGCTCACATCTCCGAAATCTTACCTAACATCGCCCGTCATGCTGATGACATAGCCTTCATCTACAGCTGCCACTCTCAGTCCAACAACCACACCCCTGCGATGCTGGAGATGAACTCCGGTATGATTCGTCAGGGATTTCCCAGCATGGGTTCATGGATTACCTACGGGCTCGGCAGCGAGAACCGTAACCTTCCCGCTTATGTCGTCATGCACGGCACTAAGCCCCGTGGAGGCAATCCAATCTGGTCCAGCGGGTTTCTACCCTCGGTTTTCCAAGCCACCTCACTCAATCCAGTTGCAGCTAATCCGATTGCCAACCTTAAGCGCCCAGGTCACCTCGACGACCCCAGGCAGCGCTCACTTTTAGACGCTCTACGTAATGTCAACCGCAAGCACGCAGACCAGCGTCCACTCGACGATGACCTACGGGCCCGCCTTGAATCCTTTGAGCTGGCCTACCGCATGCAGACTGCCGCTCCCGAGGCATTTGATGTCATGAAGGAACCTGAGCACATTCGCAAAGCCTACGGTCTGGAACGAAAGGAGTCGAAGGAGTACGCCAAGCAATGTTTGACAGCCCGTAGACTCATTGAGCGCGGCGTTCGTTTCGTTCAAGTGTTTGCCTCCTGCCCCAATACTCCCGGTGGAGGTGTCCGAGATGTGCCTTGGGATGGTCACAACGATATCGACGCCAACCACCGTGCCTGTGCCGCTTCTGTGGATCAGCCTACAGGTGCACTTCTGGATGACCTAAAGCAACGTGGTCTACTCGACGATACCCTCGTCATCTACGGTGGTGAGTTCGGTCGAACTTCCGACTCACAAGGTTCCAAGGGTCGCGACCATAATCCTCACGCATTCACCACTTGGTTGGCCGGAGGCGGAATCAAAGGTGGCGTCCAATACGGTGCCACTGACGAGTACGGATACAAGGCAATCCACAACAAGGTAACCTCGCACGACATCCATGCTACGGTTCTCCACCTCATGGGCATCGACCACGAGCGGTTAACCTATCGCTTCAATGGCCGTGACTTCCGCCTTACGGATGTCGCTGGCGATGTATTACATCCGCTGATAGCTTAATCTCTAGAGGAAGAGATTAACCAGAGTCGAGTACTGCGCATAGCTCGTATTCGGGTTATGATTTCTTCTTTTCGCTCTTCTTCTTCTTCTTTTGACCTCCGCTCTTTGGCTTTGAAACCTCGTTAGCCGCCTGGGGGTCATACTGGGGATTGGGCGTGGTCGGGACAGGCGCCTTCACCCTTTTGCGCCAGCTTTTCATCAATCGGTGTAACTCTTTGACCTTCTCAGGTTCGGATTTGGATACATCGTTTGCTTCGCCGATATCTTTGGCGAGGTTGTAGAGCTCTAGAGTACCATCCTCGAAATACTCGATGAGCTTCCATTCACCAGAGCGGACGGCACCACCGGGAGTCGTGCGAAATGGGCCATGGCGTTCCGTGTAACCCTGAAGATAGCATGGGAAATGCCAGTAGATAGCCTTGCGTTTGAGCTCAGCAGTCGGGTCCTTCAGTAGGGAAACCAGACTCTTGCCATCCAGCGTGTAGTCTTTGGGTGCTGTGGTTCCTGTTGCTTCCAGCAGGGTGGGGTAGAGGTCGATGCCAATCACGGGTTCGTGACAGGTTGTTCCAGCCTTGGTGATATCAGGCCATTTTATGATTAGAGGTTCACGGATGCCACCTTCGTAGAGCATACCTTTCGAGCCTCTCAATGGAGCATTTGAGGTCACTCCACCATGCCCCCCATTGTCTGAAAAGAATAAAACAATGGTTTCATCGGAGAGTTCTAATTCCTCCAGCTTTGCGAGTACTGAACCTACACTATTATCCATGCTTTCGATCATTGCGGCATACTTGGCATTGGTGTGACCGCCATGGGTTGGCTTCTCCTTATATTTTTTTGCCAATTCCTCCTTGGCTTGAATCGGTGTGTGTACGGTGTAGTGGGTAAGGTATAGAAAGAACGGTTCCTCCTTCTTGCTTTGGGCTTCGATGAACTTGCAAGCCTCCATGGCCAGACGGTCTGTAAGGTATTCGCCCGGCTTGTCATTGACGAGATTCGGGTACTTGTATGGACTGTGGTAGCCACCGCCTGAGGGGCTGCCCCATTCTCGCCCGGCTACATTGACATGAAATCCTTGTGTCGTGGGATCCTTGCCAAGGTGCCATTTACCCATGGTGGCACATCGGTATCCGTTGGCACCTAAAGCCTCCGCCATGGTCACGAACTCATCCCCCAATTCGGTTTTATTCGGGGTTGGATCTAGCTTGCGGAGCTTATGGTTGCCGCGTTTTGGATCCCCAACCGTGTAGACACCATGACGTGGCGAGTACTGGCCAGACATCATGCAAGCACGACTCGGAGCGCAATTCGGTGCGTTGGCATAGGCACTGTGAAAGATGGTGCTCTCGCTCGCTAGTTTATCCACATTTGGAGTCTCATAATACTTAGACCCCATGAAACCGACATCCGTCCATCCCAGATCATCAATGAAGAAGAAGACGATGTTTGGCTTCTTAGCCGCGTTGAGCGTTGCAGATAGGATTATGGCTGAAACCAGCCAGATCATTGCATTTTTCATAATTCGCTTAAGTATAACTCAGATCAACTTTTTTTCCTCAACTAGGCAATAGCCTTGAGCTTAAAATATCGCAAGCACTCAAATCACTACTTGGCAGGCCTTTGATACCGATAGCAACAAGTTGTCTACCTTTACGCTCTGCAATTTATTTGCCACTATTATTTCTTCTAATTTTATTTGGTTTTCCACTTGATGAACCAGTTTTTCACACTAACCTACGGTTAAGTTTACAACTTTCTGCTCATCCAACTACAACGCCTGTACGCTAAAAACCTATCCATACTTGGCCATCCTCTAACATCTGTTCCCATGACTAAATCGATCACCTCTATCCTGTTGGCAACGCTGATTGCTACGACCCTTGGGTTTGCCCAAGATACTGAATCTCTCCTAGACCTAGCTCGCGGGGAAGCTTCCAAGGAGGGGAGTACACCAGCCTCGGTGGCCGCAGTGACAAAGGCCCGTGCTATTGAGTCCGGTCTTTCTGAAGATGACGCGAACTACGAAGCTTCCAAGGCGGTCGCTCGAGCTATTGCTGAGAAAGAATACGAGGCTGGTAACGATGCTGCCAAGGCTGGAGTGCAAGGTGTGATCGCAGGAACCATTCTTTACCAAGGCAAATCCTACAGCGAAGTTCCAGTGGACTCCATGGGGAACGCAATTGCAGAAGGGGTAGCAGAAAAGGCTTCGGAAAAAGGTAAGGCCCCTGCTGATGTGGCTGAGGAAACTAAGTTGTCTGCCGTTTCTGCAGGAGTGGATGAAGAATTGGCTAAGGGAATGGCTGGCTATCATGCCTCCAAAGAGGTGACTAAGAAAGCACTCGACAATGGCGAGTCCGCCGCATATGCAGCCGTTAAGGCCCGTCAAGCTGCAGAGGGAGCAGGTTACGATCCAGAAATTGCTAAGCATGTTGCTGCCGATGTGGCGACAGAAGAAGTGACCGAAAGATCTGTTGCCAAGGGCGACAGTATTGCCGAGACCTCTGCCAAGGCTCGTCAAGCCGCAGAAGGTGCAGGTTTGGATTCAGAGACCGCCAAGTTGAAGGCTGCAGATATTGCTACTGATAAGGTCACTGAGAAAGCTCTTTCCCAAGGAGATAGTGTTACCGAGGTAGCAGCAAAAGCGCGACAAGCTGCGGAAGGTGCTGGTTTAGACTCAGAGTCTGCAAAGCAAAGGGCCGCAGATGTGGCCGCTACAAAAGTCACCGAGAAAGCGATTTCTCAAGGTGACAATGCTGCCGAAGTGGCAGCCAAGGCCCGACAAGCTGCAGAAGCAGCTGGTCTCGATTCAGAGACCGCTAGGGAGAAGGCTGCTGATATTGCAGTTGAGAAAGTCACAGAAAAAGCACTTGCTGACGGTGACAGTATTGCCGATTCTGCTGCCAAAGCTCGTGAGGCTGCAGAGGGTGCGGGCTTGGATGCTGAAACGGCCAAAGACCGTGCTGCCGATGTTGCTGCCGATAAGGTGGCGGAGAAAGCCATTGCCGATGGTAAATCCGCTGCGGAAGCTGGAGCGGAGGCGCTCGCGGCCGCAAAAGCTGCTGGTGTTTCTGATGAAAGGGCGAAGGAAAAGGCCGGTACTCGTGCTGCAGATATTGCAGCTGATGAAGCCATTTCAAAGGGGCTCAGTGAAGAAGAAGCTAGGGATCGTGCCAAGGCTGCCGCCGAGGCCGCCGGTTTCAACGCTACCGATGCAGAGCAGATTGCTACGGACGCCGCTTCAGATGCAAAGGATGCCTACCGACCGTTCGAGGGCAACCGCACTCCCGTCGTCCGGAATGTTCAGGCAGCACAGATTGAAGGCACCAAGTTGCTGCGTATCACTTATGACCTCAAGGTCGCTGATGACTTTCCTTGCAACATAACCATTCGTTGGTCCACGGATAACGGTGCTTCTTTCCCCCTAACTGCTACTGCAGTAACCGGTGCGGTCGGCCCTGGAGTGATGCAGGGTGAGAACCTTGAAGTCATCTGGGACATGGCTGTGGATTGGGACAACAAATTCACGGACGAAGGGCAGGTGGAGATCATTGCTAGCCGCATACCGACATCGGGTGGCGATGGCCATGATGAGATTGTTGCGCCTACAGCTTCTTGGTCTCTTGCCAACAACGATCAGGATTTAGTCATCACCACTACGAGTCTTTCAACGGAAGACCTGACCAAGATTGTTACTGCAATTGATGACGAAAATCTTCTCTGGGTGGATACCGTATTTCCATCCGGAGACAATGGTGATGAACGCGCTATCTGGCATAATACCGACGAGCCAAACCACAGCCTGAAAATCACTGGAAATACCCTTGTTCTAACAGTCAAGCACACGAGTGCCCTGAACGCTGCAAACTTCAATCTTTTGGATGTCGCGGGAATTGACACGGATTCCTCAGATGGTGTCTCTGCCCCGATTACCCTAGCAGATTTACCAGCGGCCGGAACGCAAACTTTGCGCATGGTCTTCGCATTTGACTCTGATGAAGAGTCTGATTCCGAGACTCAACCAGAAGTCCCTGATGCCGGTGGTGATGACGAAGATGATGGAGTCTCGCCACCTTCGCCACCTACCCAGCCAGAGCCTCCTCAGTAAGATTTTCCAAACAAAGTAGTGTTTTTATAAGGTAGGGTCAAACTCCACCGTTTCACTTATTTGCCCCTGAAAAATTAATTATTAATCTTTCGATAATCGCTCTAAACTCAGGGTTTTAAAAACTTTGAGTTTTACTCTTCTCCGAACAACCCAATCAAAAGTTGGGCACTTTACTTCTGTCGAGTGGCATGGGTCTTACAGTTCAACCTTATCATAAAGTGCAAATATTCCATTTGTTTCGCCCATCTCGCATCAGAGGAGGATGATTTATCGGTAATAGCTGGTGGAGATCATCAATAGCGGAGCACGAGATTGCGGTGAAGCTTTGACTATCCCAATGGTAAATGAAGGTATTCTGACCTTCGTACATGTTGAGGACCCAGAAGCCAATGTTCTTAAATCTTAACAGCGGGAAAGCTGAGGCTTGGTTCGGGCGGCGTAATAAACCCTTCAATAACTAGTGCTTTACTAGTTTTACAAGTTTTTGGAGTTCTTCTATCTGCGCCTTGGGTATTTCATTCCCACTAGTCCAGATGCGGAGAAAGGGACTGAATTTCCGCTTATCAGCAGCGTCCTTACGTGCTGTCTTCAGAATGGGGGATAT
>CAJWWL010000093.1 GCA_913048125.1 uncultured Opitutia bacterium
AGGACAAGCACCCTTCCTCTCGAAAACCTGTGGGGTGGGGCACTGGTGTAACCATTGGATTTGCTAGAGCCATAGGCATTAGAAGGTCTTGTGGGGTTGGTTTACCATCATAGAAACATCTATTCCCGTCTTCGTCTTCCAGTTCTCGCGGTACGTCCACAACACAAAACTGAAGTGCTTCGCCAACTTGTTGCGCGGCAAGACCTATGCCGTTAGCATCTTCCATGGTCTCTAGCATGTCGTCAGCGAACTTTCGGAGAGGTTCTCCAAATGTTTCGACGCGTGCACCTTTCTTGTGTAATACAGGTTCACCGTAGTTTTTTATTTCCAAAACCATCTTTTTCTAAATTGTAGGCGGGAGGATATATCTGCAATATTTCGAGGAAACAATGAGTAATTGCATCAATAACAGTTGTTTCAACTCTTCTGAGTTGTTCGCAAATTGATCGTTCAATGAAGTGGTTTAAGTTCACCTTGGCTCTACTGCTTGCTGCTGCTTTTGCTTACCTCGGTTTCAATTTACCATCGAATTTTCGATCTTTGGACCGTCGGGTGTTAGCCACAGCAGGGAAGGGGACACAGACCATCAAAGAGTTGGCCGAAGCTCGGATCGAGCAAGATCAGGTCGGGCCGGTAAAGTTGATGCTTGCTGCCGGGCTTGTGGATATCTCTGAAGAGAAGGTCCAGAAAGCGACTGACCGACAATACTACTACCCATTTACAGGAGGCCCGGACGAACATTTTGCTAAATTTCTGGAACGCATTGGTGACGATGCCATCGGTAAAAGTCTTTCGCTCTGGAATCAGGATGCAAAGTTCTCAGCCACCATCTTTTTGCTCCTTCGTGAAAGCAACCGTGCAGCCATCGAAGATTATCTTCAAGAGTCGGAGAGCCCAGCGATCAAGAGCCTTCTTGATAGCCGCGGAAGTAAGGGCTTTAAGGATTTAGATCCCGCACATCCCATTAGTGGCGCGGCTTTAGACATGGCTGTTCTCGCCACTGCCTTGCTGATGAAAGGCAACTATTTTCACCCAAGTCTTGAACAATGGCTATCCAATACCACCGACCAAGCTATTCGAGAGAACGATATCTCAATTCAAGAACTCAAGCGATTCTATACTGCAGTGCTTACTTTGGCGGTCTATTTGGACTGGTCACAACTTAAAGAACTCATACGCACCTATGAGCACTGGTATCCGTTGGAAAAGACGGTCTACCTCTTCCGCAACTTTGCTGGTGCTGCCCGAGGAAATTTCGCGTACAACAGCGTTTCAACCATTGAAGTAGCCCCTTCTACTGAACCAGCTGTCAATGATGAACAGGCTGTGCAACCTGTAGAAGACGTTGCTAAAGATTATCGTCCTCTTCTATACAGCGCTATTCTATTCTCAAGCCGACCGGCAGGCGTTGTCGACTTTGTAGAAAAGCACAAGCAGGACGCGTTTGAGGATTTGGAGACTGCAATACGTCTCAATGAATCCGCCCTACTACTGCTTCTGGACCGGCAGGTTGAGATCTATGAACCTCCAGCGACCATGTTTTTCATGAGTTTCGCTGGAACCGCCCTGAATAAGCTTCAAGTTCCTACGCTGCTTCAGTTCGTTGTGGATAAACCTCGCCTTGCCCTCTTCCTCAAAATTCTTTGTCTAGCTGTGGCTGGCGCGCTCCTAATGGGCGACTTCGTGACTAGCTTTAGCGATATTCGTTCGCAGCCACTGGCTAGCCGTTCTCTCAATTATGGCCTTATTGGAATTGTCTTTGCCTTGTTGGCCGTGATTTGGATCGAGCCCAGTATACTCAAAGGCTCTCAACCTAAGTTTGACTTTGACGTGGCAAACTTGTTTAACACCGTGCACATTGAAGAAATGACACAATTGGCAAATACAATGGGTACTGCCTCTACGGAGGCGACCAACCATAGCGCAACAGTGGGAATCATTATAGGTTTCCTTGTGATACAGCTCATCATTTTCGTCCTTGGGCTGCTGAAGCTTAAGAGCATTAAGAATGATGAAGGCTCAACCGTGATGAAATTACGGCTACTTGAGAACGAAGAAAACCTCTTTGACACGGGACTCTTTGTCGGTCTGGGCGGTACGGTTATCTCCCTTATTTTGCTCAATGTTTGGCAACTCAAAGAGGCAAGTCTAGTTGCCGCCTATGCCTCCACTCTTTTCGGCATTCTCTTTGTGGCTGTGCTCAAGATCGGTTTCGTCCGGCCTTATCGAAACCTGCTCATTCGTGAGCAGGAAATGATTTTTGAGGAGTGAGCGCACATCTTTGGTACAAATTTTTTCTAACAACTGACAGTCTGCTTCGTCTTACCTAGGTGAACTAAGGAACTGAACCATGAACAAATCTCTACTATTAGTTGTCTGTGACTTCCTTGTCCTAAGCCTCTTGTCATTCGTCAGCTTCGACGCTGTTGCTGAGGAAGGTGACAGCATTAGCGCTGCCGCACTCGAAGAAGCCAAAAGCCAAAGCCAGTCAGAGGTGGGCTTGCTCTTTGAGATTCTCAACAAGAAGAACGAAGAGCAACAACGGGAAAACGAGGAACAGGCTCAGAAGCATGAGTCCGAAGCGGAAGCGCTTGCCCAAGCGCTCGCGGAAAAGGAGGACAACCTAGATGATCGCCTTGCTGAACTTGAGAAGACTCGTCAAGACCTTGAAAATTCGGAGGAGACAGCCGCTAACCTTGCCAAGCAGAAGGCTGAATTGGAAAAAGAGCGTGCCAACCTGCAGAAGGAAAAAAGTAAGCTCAAAGAGGAACGCGATGTTCTCACTGGGCAAACTAAGGAAGCTGCCGAGACCCGGGCTGCCCTGCTGAAAGAGGTCAAGGATCTCGAGAGCAAGAAAGCAGTTGTTGGAGAACGTCTCAAGAACATGCACAACGAGGTTGAAAAGAAAAAAGCCGAGCTCTCCAAGTCCGAGAAAGAACTTGCTCAGTTGGATGCCCAATTAGATGCGCAGAAGGATGCCGCTATGCAGGAGCGTCAGAGACTTCAAGTCGAGCTTGCCCAAAAAGATGCTACACTGACCTCTGCACAAGGCGCTCTTGCCGATGCCACTAACAATCTTGCTGATGCTCAGAGCAATATTCAAAACCTCCAAGGTGATAACGCACAACTTCAGGGCAATCTCGCCAAGTCAGAGGCTGAAAAAGCATTTATAGCCCAACAAAAAGCTGCTCTAGAAAAGGAGACTTCTGATTTAGAAAAACAAGCCAAGGTGCTACTTGCCTCCAAGAATCAGCTCGAGCAAGAAAAGACTGGTCTGCAGAACGAGAAGCGAGACCTCCAAACAAATCTCGAAAAATCCCGCCTTCAAATAGAAGCTGCCAAAAAGGAAGAGGAGCGCATCCGCCAGAGTATTCTTGCCGCGAAGGCCGACCTAGAGCGACAGCACCAAGAAGCTGCTGCCGAACTATCTCGCCAGGAGGCAGAGAAGGCGCGTCTGCTCGAAGAGAAGGCGCGCATCATGGAGAATAACCGCAAACTCACTGAGAACGTGGCCACCCTCGCCGAACTCAGCGAGCAGAAGACTGAGGAGATTAAGAACAAGATCGACAAATCCCAGCCTCTCAGCCCCAACACCATCTTCACCCACTTCCGCAACGCTCAAGTACGCATGCGTTTCATATCCGTGACCAAAGGACTCTTGGGCTCAACACAGACTCGTGAATTCAACGTTCAGGCAACGCTTGTACAAGACTCTACTGGTGTTTACGCTGTAACGCTCGCCCGTGATACTCCTTTTGAGACTCGTAGAGCGAAAGTCGCCACCCAGCTCAGTGGAGCAATAGCGTTGGGGGGCAAAAACTTACCTGTCAACGAAGTGGGTTATTCCAAGGTCGACCCCCGAGTACTCGTTATCCCAGTACCTAGTGCTGCTACTGCCGGCCAACACAAATTCCAGATTGACCGTGACCCCTACCACTTCCCGAAAGCCATTCTTGTTGATCCTTCGGGCGATGGCTATGGGGAAATGGGATTCAATATTCATGCTGGTAACGACCAATACATCGAATTAAAGTCCGGTTTATTCCGTAGTCTGTCAGGTGAGTTTACTCAGTCCACAGGAGATGTGGCGTTCTCCCAGACGGGAGACTTTCTTGGTGTACTCGTTAACCGCAATCACGCCATTCGTTTGCCTGATCTTGCCTCTCCTTACAAAATCACTCTGGGTAGAGGCTTTAGCGCAGATCGGACCACGCTCCTAGCCAACATCCTTGATCGCAAGGTCCGTACACTTAACGCTGAATTGCACTAGACTTTCAGCGAGTATTCCAAAGTCTCGCCGAGATTCTGTACGGTGACATGGTTGGAATTCCCTGAACGGGATTCCTCTGTTCGTCCTACGACTTTTGCTTCAATTCCGAAAGTTTCAATTTCTTCAAGAATAATGTCTGCATATTCTGGGGAGCAGTAAATCTCCATCCGGTGGCCCATGTTGAAGACTTGGTGCATTTCGTGAGTAGAAGTGCCACTGACCCGCTGTATCTCTCGAAACACTGGAGGGACTGGGAAAAGGTCTTCTTTTATAAAGTGAACTCCAGTGCCGAAACGTAAGCATTTGGTCTGGGCTCCCCCCGAGCAGTGGACCAGCCCCAAAATCTTTTCTTTATGAGTTGTTAGCAAGCGATGCATCACTGGTGCATAGGTTCGCGTGGGGCTGAGTAGAGCTTGGCCAACAGTCATGTCCGACTCTGGTAGTGGGTCTTGCATCCGGTGGGGACCACAGTAAACAACCTCTGAGTTTGTGGCAGAATCAAAAGTTTCAGGATAGTTTTTTCTGTAATGCTGGCTCAGGAGGTCATGGCGCGCACTAGTCAGGCCATTACTTGCAATCCCGCTATTAACAAATGTTTCGTAGTTGGCTTTGCCAGACGAAGACAGTCCAATGATCGAGAGGTCTGGACGGATGCGGGCGTTATCAATGACTTGCGATCGATCCATCACAGCGACAGCGCAGGAATCTACTGTTACCGTGCCGGTGAGGTCTCCGACATCTGCGGTCTCCCCGCCACCACTAGCGATGTCCAAGCCTTGGTCCCGCAAGAGTTGTAAGAATTCCTCGGTACCGCTGATTAGCTCTGCAAGGCATTCACCTGGGAAATTTCGGGCGTTGCGATTAACCGTACTGGAGAGTAGGATGCGGCCTGTTGCTCCTGCACAAAGCAAATCATCCACATTCATCACTATACTGTCTTGAGCTATGCCCCTAAAAACAGATGGGTCACCCGTCTCGCGGTAGTGAAGATAAGCGAGGATAGATTTTGTTCCGGACCCATCAGCATGGATAAGGTTGCACTTGGCGGGGTCTCCCGTGAGATAGTCTTCGGTGACTTTGCAGAAGGCTCCAGGGAAGAGGCCTCGGTCCATGGAGTCGACTACGGCGTGGACTTCTTTTTTGTCTGAAGAGACGCCTCGTGCCTTGTAACGTTCTGAGCTCATCTCTTTGTGGAAATTGCCTCCTCGATGTGAACCTTGAGCTCCTCGTATGTATTGGCTACTGGAAGGTCGGAGTTTTCTTCAATCACGTTCTGTGGCGCTCTGAATAAAACACCTTTATTCGCAGAGCGTAACATGGTCAGGTCATTGTAGGAGTCACCAGCGGCAACCACTTCAAAATTCAACATACGGAAGGCTTCCACGGCTTTTTGTTTGTGGTTTTCAAGGCGGAGTTTGTGCCGGGCTATCCGTCCAGATGGCTCAACTTCCAGCTTGTGGCAGAAGAGAGTGGGGTGTCCCAACTTAGTCATTAGTGGCCCCGCGAACTCTTCGAATGTATCTGATAGAATGACTAAGCGGCCTTGTGCATTCAGCCAATTAACAAATTCAAAAGCTCCCTCGAGAGGTTCTAATGTGCCGATGACATCCTGAATCTCTCCTAGCGTAAGTCCATGGCGGTCCAATATGTCTAGCCGGTAGCGCATGAGCTTGTCATAGCAAGGCTCATCTCGAGTTGTGCGTTTTAATTCCTCGAGGCCAGTTTTTTCTGCGAAAGCGATCCAGATTTCGGGAACCAGAACTCCTTCCAGGTCTAGGCATACTAATTGCATCGGCGAATTGTCCAATCCCACATGTGGCTAATGGCAAAACAAAAAGCAAAAAAATCAGTATTTTTTGCAATATTCGAAAAATGTGTTCACTTTATATCGCCCACCAACTTTTCCTTTACAACGGATTCTCCAAGGTTTTCATCCCCACCCAAATTTCATCCTCCCCCGTCAAACTCCAAATAAACAATACTAAGACAATGAGTCAGCAACTTGAAATCCAAGCCTACCTCAAGCCGCATTGCGGATGGAGCATGGGCGTTCGTGCAATTATGGAAAAGTACTCACTTAAGTACAAAGACCTTGATATCATCAATAACCCAGACATCTACGCTGAGATGGTTGAGAAATCTGGCCAGAACCTTTCCCCGTGTGTAGAGGTTAACGGTGTCATGCTCGCTGATGTTAGTGGCGAAGAAGTTGAAGAGTATTTGGTAAAGAACAGTCTCGTCGGTGAGACTGACCGGGAAGCATCTGCCCCGACGAACAGTCCTTGCACCGACGAGGAGCATGCTGCAATGCAGGAGGCCGCACGTCAGTCACAGACGATTAGGTTCTTTTAGAATTAGTCCCTAATACTTTTCAGTTTTCGTAACAAAACGATCGTCGCCTAACTAGCGAACGAGCTTGGTGTGATCTTACTGTTACACGTCATAGTAAAGGTGAAACTCGTGTGGATGTGGACGGAGCCTAACTGCGTCATACTCCTGCGACTTTAGCTCTATGAAGTTGTGGATAAAGTCTTCGCTGAAGACGCCGCCTCTGGTAAGAAAACTATGATTAGCAGAAAGCGCGTCCAGTGAACCTCTAAGTGAATCTGGTACGTGCTGTAAGTTGGCGGCTTCTTCAGGTGCTAGGTCGTAAAGGTTCTTATCCATAGGTTCGCCGGGGTGGATCTTGTTGTCGATGCCATCAAGAGCAGCCATGAGCAACGCGGAGAAAGCAAGATACGGATTTGCGGTTGGATCCGGGCAGCGAAATTCCACTCGCTTGGCACGTGGGCTATCGCTGTACATTGGAATACGGCAGATCGCAGAACGGTTTCGTGCAGAGTAAGCTAAGTTGACTGGTGCCTCGAAACCGGGAACCAAACGCTTGTAGCTATTATTAGTCGGGTTTGTTATTGCACAAAGAGCGGGCGCATGTGCGAGTATTCCTCCAATGGCATACAGTCCATTCTCGCTTAGCCCAGCGTATTCATCACCTGCGAAAAGAGGTGTCTCTCCTTTCCAGATGGATAGGTGAGTGTGCATTCCTGATCCGTTATCTTCAAATAAAGGCTTGGGCATGAAGGTGGCCGACTTACCATTTCTGTAGGCCACATTCTTAACTACGTATTTGTATTTGCAAAGAGCGTCACCCATGGCGAGGAGGGTGTCGAACCTAAGGTCGATCTCAGCTTGTCCGCCAGTAGCGACCTCGTGATGCTGACACTCCACTTCGAGGCCGATGTCCTGCATCGTAAGTACCATCTCGTTGCGCAGGTCCATCTGCTTGTCTCCAGGAGGGACAGGCAGGTAGCCCTCCTTGTGGCGGATTTTGTATCCTTGATTGGGGTAGTCCTCTGAGCCACTTCCCCAAATGCCTTCTTCTGAGTCAACCTGGTAGAAGGATTCGTTGGCAGCTGTTCTATAGCGCACATCATCAAAAATAAAAAACTCTGCCTCTGGGCCAAAGTAGGCAGCATCTCCAATTCCTGACCCTCGAAGATAGTCCTCTGCCCGTCGGGCAATGCCCCTAGGAGAGCGGTCATAGGGCTCTCGGGATATAGGGTCTTCGATATCGCATATCAGGCTTAGAGTAGGCGCGGCAACAAAGGGGTCTATAAAAGCTGTGGTTGGGTCTGGCAGGACCAACATGTCCGAAGCCTGTATGCCCTTCCACCCACGTATACTGGATCCGTCAAATCCGAGTCCATCTTTGAATAGGCTTTCTGATAACTCTGTTACTGGAATCGTGAAGTGCTGCCATGCCCCATGAATATCGCAAAACTTCAGATCCACCATCTTGACGTCGTTAGATTTGGCGAGGGCGATTACTTCTTGAACAGTCATGGTGATGATTTTTTATCTATGGTTATTCAGGCTTTTATGGCAGCGGATTTCTTATCTGAAACAAAGTAGTTTTTCTTGTCACTGCAAATCCTTGTTTTGGTTATATCTAATTTTTATCTCCCATTAAAAAACCTACCAACAAATTTAAACATTGAGCCTAGAAAACTCATTTGATATCTTCTCCATATCCCCTATGGTATTGACAATCCCACACGGTCTCGGAAAACATCCATTTCTACCCAACATTTAACTAAATCACTGATGGCAAATATTTACGGTGGACAATCCTCATGGCTGGATGAAGCCGAAGGGTCCAAAAAAGGGGTTTGGGGCTCTAAAAAAAACAAAGACACCTCTATGGTGACTCAAGGTCTTCTCTCGGATGCAGACCTCAAGGCTCGTCTCAAGGGACTCACCTCCGAGCAAAAGCAAGTTGTCCTCAAGGAGCAGGAATTGTATCGAGCCCGTGCCAAAATTCGCCGGCAAGAACGCTTCAAGGAGTTTGTGAAGCAGTCTGGGTTTCGAGACCGCCCCCAAGGACGAGGCAAGATTTCAGCGGCTTTTCAATTTGCATTGGCCGTCACTGATATGCTCACCGTCTATGAAAAAGAACGTTTGGTGAAGACCCTTCAAGGGGGAGGGGAACTATCTGGAAAGGTTAAGCGTCCACCCTACAGCCGCGAAGAAAAAGAAACTATCTTGCGAATGGCAGCGGAAGGCCGTCGTGACAAAGAAATCGCTCAGCAGATCAATCGCCCTATTCCTTCCGTGACTCGCAAACGCAAAGAATTGCAGTCGCATCAGACTGAGCCCCAACCTTCCTCTGCATCCCAGCCTAAGCCGACTGTGCCTAGTCCTGCGACAGCTGTGGCTAGCGCTTGATTTCGGGGTTTTCACCGCTGGCTTCATGTATCAGGTCAAAAGCCCAATCTCCGACCATCTTGCTGATGAGCTTGAAGCTCATTTCTGTGAATCGGATGAGCCTGTTCACTGGTCTATAGAAAACATTCCCGGTGGTCACGATTTTCAGCTCTTCGGCTTCTTCAATAATCCTGAGCAAGCTGATGAGGCTTGGGTCAACCTAAGGGAGGACTTTCCAGACATTCCCGAGTCTAAAGAAGGTTTTCAGCTGCCTGACAGAGATTGGGCAGAGGCCTACAAGGATCATTTTCAGCCCTGGTCTTGCAACGGCCTGCATTGGGTGCCGCTCTGGGAGCGTGACGACTACGAGGTGCCAGAAGGGGAGGTTGCACTCTACCTAGACCCGGGTATGGCTTTTGGAACCGGGAACCATCCCACCACACGTCTCTGCGTAGAAGGTCTTTTGGATTTCACTGCTGATTTGGATCCACAGTCGAGAGAAGAGGTCAACATCGTCGATGCTGGCTGTGGTTCCGGTATCCTTGCTCTCTCAGCAAGCCTGTTGGGTTTTTCTCGGATTTCAGCATTTGATATCGATGCCGACTCCATTCGGATCTGCCATGAAAACGCCATCATGAACCAACTGGAGGGTGCCGTCTCATTCACGGAGTGTGGACTTGATGATGGTTTGCCCTCAGGCAAGGCAGACCTGCTGTTGGCCAACATTCTTGCCAACGTTCTAACCGACTACCGTGAAAGCCTCCTCTTGGCTCTCCGTGATAAACCCGGCTCAACCCTTGTCCTCAGTGGCATCCTTCAGAAGGAAGTGGAAACCCTCACGAACGCGTTCAGGGAGTCCGCAAAGTCACTCAACCTGCAATTTCAAATTTCTCGAGCCGATCTCGGTCAATGGTCCTCTGTCACCTTCGTCAGACAAGCAAATCCATCTGTCTGACTTGCCATTGGGCAACAATCGTCGGATATTGAACTATGCAGCAAGGTACATCCGCCGCATTCTTTTGCATAGTTTTGGCAATGAGTCTCATGTCGAGTTCTCCTGGCTTTGCAGATGGTACGGTAGATGTTACCTATGGCTCTACTTTTTCTGGTTCTGAAGGGCTATTCTTTGTAGATTCCAACCAGGCAGGCTTCGACAGCTCCAATGTTGGGGTGCTCGCTGTTGGTTATTTCGACAGCTCCTTTGATGTTCCCGCCGAATCAAAGCGCTTAGTGGCTGAAGGCTTGGATGACTTTCTCGCCAACTTCAACCTCCTCGCTAGCACCAATTTTAATGCTGCTGCCTCTCCTGGGTATTACACAAACGTGGGGACTTTTTCCGAACAATCCGTTGGGTCCCGTCCGTACCTCATGACCTTGGAGGGAATTGGCTCTTTTAGTGAGGCTTCTAGCGCGACCGCAATAGGCTTATTCACCGACACTAAGTTCTCTAGTTTACCCTACGGAGGTGACCCTATTGGTACGCCCTATGATTTGGCGACGACTATCAGCTTTGATACGGTTTTACTCGGCAGGCATGTTTCTGCGTCAGGTTTTTCTGATGGCAATGCATACGCATCTCAGCAACTCCTTAATCTTCCCCGAGTATGGGGTGGATCAAGTTATCTCACGGAAAATTGGCTTTATCTAGATTGGTTTGGTATTTTCTACCAAGATGAAGTCACAAATTGGGTGTATCATCATCACCTTGGCTGGCTACATCCTGAAGGCTCGAATCCTGATGGGTTCTGGATCTACCTACCTATTTTTGATTCTTGGGCATTCACGGGCTCCTCTTTCTTTCCTTTGTTCTGGTTACATTCGGAACAGAGCTGGCTTTTCATTACCTTGAACGAGGACCAATCTATTCTTACTCAATCCTTCGATGCAAATACTCAAGTTTGGACTGCTTTCGAAACGCCATAGTTACTACCCTCTTAAAAACTTGCAAAAATTAGTTGAAGCCCGCCTGCAAATGTGGTCTAATTAACCTAACGACAAGAATCCACCCCTATACCTAGAACCTAATCATTCCCATGAAATACAAACTTCCCACCCTATTTGTTGGCTTGTTAATTTCATCATTTTTAAGCGCCGTCACTGTTAGCACTGACCCCGTGGGCTTTATCACCTTAACGATCAAAGGTACCGACACAAGTGATGGACTTTCTGCCGTCTCCGTTCCTATGCTCAGTGCCTCCCTCCACTCTGGAGTCGTCTATGATGTTGATGGGCAGACGATCACCGACAACAATGCTTCTTGGTCCACCGGCGACTTTGCCACACCTGATCCTAACGGAAATCCTAGTCACTACATTGAAATCACCAATCACTCCGACGACACAAAAGTAGGTCTCATTTACGAAATTACTGCTAGCGACGGCGATAACAAGACCCTCACCATTGCCGAAGATGCCTCTGCCCTTAATGGCGCATCTTACACCGTTCGTAAAAATCGTACTCTTGGTGATATCTTTGGCGACACCAACGAGGCAGGGCTCACAGCAGGGTCTTCTTCAAGTGCTGACATCATTTATAAGGTCGGAGTTGACGGCAATGGCAGTTTAGCCTGGCAAATTTACTACTACCAAGAAGCTCCAATTTTCGCTGGTGGTAATGGTTG
>CAJWWL010000094.1 GCA_913048125.1 uncultured Opitutia bacterium
TATGAGAAATGGAGAGAATCATAAAATGTAGAGTTGAATGAACTTGGTCGGTCGATTGTTGTGTTTTTATCTTCAGTAAAAAAACGTCCTAGATCAAATCGCAACGTAAACCAATCGTTTAAAAAAACACCTTCCGGAAATCAATGCCCCACAGCGCGGAGGATGATGTCCCAGTATTTCGGTTTTAATCCAAGCTGACATTTTATACCCCAATTTTACATATCGTGACGCAGGAGTGACCTTCTATGTGACTGGATTTCCTTCGTTGGTGATTGCACCGTTTTGAATAGGCATAGTCCCGAAAAATACTGTCACTCAGAGTTAAGCCGACCATGCACCGCATAGGCATTTTTTTTAGAAATTAGAGGTTTAGCGGCATTACAGATTGGTTCAACTCGACACAAAACACATCAAGTGGCAGAATCTTGTAATTCTAAGAAACTATTTTTTGGAGACCAATAGACATTGAGAATCGTAGCTAATATATACTTGGTTGCACTTTGCTTTCTTCAAAATGCAAATGGTGAGACTGGTTCCCCTCGTGATTCACAGGAGAAGGTCGAAGCGACATCTTTAGGTGTCTCAGGTTTCGCACAGGAACTTGATCGCATTGTGCTCGGCGAGTTGAAACGAATCGGTCAGTCACAGCGCCCTGAGATAGACGACTACACCTTTTGCCGACGCGTTTATCTAGATGCGATCGGTCGAATTCCTACGGTCATAGAACTGGATGATTTCATCAATGATGAAAGTGCTGATAAGCGTTCTCACTTGGTTGACCGGTTGTTGAATTCCAAAGGATATAACAGTCACTGGTATAATTACTGGGCAGATCTGCTAAGGGTAAAGGATGTTGGAGATAAGTTGCATCATTCAGGTAACTACTCGCAGTGGATCAAGGAATCTGTGCGGAGCAATAAGCCCTATAATCAAATGGCACATGAGTTAATCAGTGCGACTGGCGAACTTTATAAACCGGGTAATGGTGCAACCGGTTTCTATGCCCGTGAACCCATGCCGCTCGATCATTTGGCGAACTCAGTTAAGACCTTCATGGGGATGAGTATTGAATGTGCACAATGTCACGACCATCCATACGAGGACTGGACTCAGCAGGATTTCTATAAACTGGCAGCGTTCACTTCCAGGACGCACTTGCGTGTGGATCCATTACCCAAAGACGAAAAGGAGATCTATGCCAAGGATCGGCGCATTCTCAAGCAACGGGACTTTGACGAATGGATCGTTTACCGGGAGTCCGTCCGTGTGAAACATGCCGCTATTTACGGTAATGGAACAGGTTTTATGCGTTTGCCTCATGACTACCAATACACGGACGGTGAACCGCATCAAGTCATGGCAGCAAATGTTCTCTTCGGTTCAATGCCTAAGATGAATTACACGATTACTAAGGAAAAACTGGAATCGCTTCCAAAGAACCAATTTGGCCCACAAATCAATGCCCGAAGTTCAATGGCGGACTGGATGACCTCCGCAGAGAACTCCATGTTTACAAAGGCGACTGTAAATCGGTTATGGCATCGGGTTATGGGAACAGAGTTAGTTGGCCAGTTAGGTGGTCTGACTCTGGAAGAGAGGGGGCAACATCCCGCTCTTACAGATAACCTGATTTCTGTCATGAAGGCTTTGAAGTATGACACCAAGTTATTCCTTAGTGTGCTCTTTAATAGTCGTACCTATCAAAGCAAGGCACTTGCGTTAAAGGATACACCACCGGATTACATCCTAGATGGACCAGTCGTCAGGCGCTTAGCCGCAGAGGTGATCGTAGATTCATTCCTTAGCCTAAAAACAGAGACACCTGATAAATACGTAGCGGAGGTGTTTCATTGGGACGGGTTTACTCATTTCTATGATAAGTCTAAAGACATGACAGCAAAGGACTTTGTTGATTACTCGGTCAAGGGCCCCGGGCGGGCTCAATTTCAAAACCGGGAGGAGAAGGAAGCTATAAAGCGCAATAGTAATCTGGGACCAAAGAAATTATGGCGAGTGTCCTCCTTTGGACGTGACTCCAAGCTATACTGGATGGCCATGCTTATGGGCAAATCCAACCGTGAGTTGATCGATGGGGCGAGTTTTGAACCTGATATTCCTCAAATTCTTTTCATGATGAACGGTCTGGGGATTCCAAAGGACGCTTTAATCAATCGTAAACTCATTGATGCCACTACCCGAAAGGGTAAAATGGAGTTGCTCTGGAAGGCCATCCTCGGTCGCTTGCCGAAAAAGACTGAGGAGTCACTTTTTAAGAACACTCCGGATGATATCATGTGGGCATTGCTCAACTCCAATGAATTTAGATTTGGGAGGTAATAATATGGATCGAAGAGACTTTATTTACAGTGTTGGAATGTCGGGTGCCGCATTCCCATTTTTAAACGCAACCGCTGCCACGGTTCAGGAACCGAAGGCGAAGTCCGTAATCTACATATTTCTTTCAGGTGGATGGAGTCAGTATGACGGCTTCAATGTCGAAGTTAAAAAGTCTGTGTTGGGAAAGTCGACCATCATCAAGAGTAACACAGATGGTGTTCGGGTGAGTAACTTTTACCCAAAATTAGCTAGGCAGATGGACAAGATTCTTGTCCTGAATGCAATGAAGACCAATCAGGGTGCTCACCCTTCTGGAATCTACAAAATGCTAACTAGCTACAACCCCCGTGCGACAGTCACTCATCCGGAGTTGGGTTCTTGGGTTAACAAGTGTCTGACAACTCCGCAGGACAGCCTCCCTAATTTCGTGAGCATTGGTAGTGGGCGTGCCGGAAGTGCTGGTTTCTTTCCGGGTCAATGGGCGGCACTGCCTGTCATAGATCCCAAGGAAGGTATCGATTTTGTGAAGCGAAATAAATCGGTGGGAGAAGAGGCTTTCAATAATCGGCTCGATATTCTGAATCGTCTAAACACAGACTTTCAGGAGGATTTTGGTACGAGAGATAGCCAATCTTACATGGATACCTATTCGGGTTCATTAAAATTCATGAACTCCAAGGATATCGACGCCTTCGAGCTTCAAAGTGTGACGCCCAGTATTTCAAAATTGTACGATGCGAGTAAGTTCAGCCGCAGTTGTCTTTTAGCAGGCCGTCTGGTGGAGAGGGGAGTTCGATTTGTAAAAGTCAACCTGGGAGGCTGGGATTACCATGATGCAATCTATGACAAACTCCCTGCTAACGCGAAGAGTTTGGATAATGGCCTTTCCTCTCTCCTTACTCATTTAAGCCAGAAAGGATTGCTTGATTCCACACTAGTTGTCGTATCGACCGAATTCGGCAGGAAGCCAGAAGTTAACCCCAATGCCGGTAGGGATCATCACCCGGACGGTTTCACGTGCCTGATGGCAGGGGCAGGGGTCAAGGCTGGACAGGTTTACGGTAAGACGACTCAGGATGGTAAGCATGCGGAGGAAGAGATTCTAGACGTTACTGACTTCAACGCTTCTATTGCATGGCGTCTTGGTATTGATCCAAACTTTGAAGAGAGTTCCGCCAGTGGTCGACCATTCAAGTTGGCCAATAGAGGCAAGGCTCGAATGGAATTATTTAGCTGATTTCCAATCGGGCGTTCTGAGTCAATCTATTAACGCTAACATTCTTGGGGTAACCTTCATCAGCACGATCGCTCTGAATACGTCGGCGTCTATCCATAATGAAACAACTAATTACCCTATTGTTACTTCCTTCATGCCTCCTAAGCGAAACTGTTAAGCCGAACATCGTTCTCATCTTTGCGGATGATCTTGGTTACGGCGATCTCGGATGCTATGGTGCGACCAAGTTGAAGACGCCCAATCTGGATAAGCTCGCTGCGGAAGGGCGTCGTTTTACGGATGCACATTCAGCCTCCGCAGTATGTTCACCTTCCCGCTATGGTCTTATGACCGGTCGGTATCCGATCCGTAAGAACTTTTGGGGGCCAACACCGCATACTCAGGAACTTACTATTCGGACGGACCGGCCCACTTTGGCCAGTGTATTGAAATCAGCTGACTATGACACTGCAGTAATCGGCAAGTGGCATCTGGGGTTTGGAAAGGGAAAGGCGGATTGGAATAAGCCTCTTAAGCCCGGCCCCCTAGAGTTGGGTTTTGATTACTATTTTGGTATGCCTACGGTGAATAGCGGACCTCCATACGTATATGTAGAGAACCACAGCGTGGTCGATTATGACCCGAAAGACCCTTTTGTTTACGGCAAGAAGTCTCTTACCCAAAAGTGGCCCGCCAAAGGCATGGGTAATATCGGAGGTGCTGACAAAGCTCATTTGCGGTATAGGGACGAATATGTGGGGACGACCTTTGCCGAAAAGGCAGTTAACTGGATTGAGGAATGTCATGAAGCAGACAAAAAGAAGCCATTCTTCCTCTACCTCGCCACTACAAACATTCACCACCCATTCACGCCACACCCCCGGTTTAAAGGTACAAGTGAATGCGGACGTTACGGTGACTTTGTACATGAGTTGGACTGGATTGTTGGCGAGGTCACAAATACTCTGGATGAACTGGACTTGGCAGATAACACTCTAGTTGTTTTCACCAGTGACAACGGAGGCATGCTTAATGAAGGAGGGCAAGATGCTTGGAGAGCGGGTCACCGACTCAACGGTAACTTACTGGGATTTAAGTTCGGTGCTTGGGAAGGCGGGCATCGGGTCCCTTTCATCGTACGCTGGCCAGGCAAAGTTCCAGCAGGAACAGAGTCGAACGCTCTAGTCAGTCAGATCGACTTGATCACAACGTTCGCTGAGGCGGCAGGTGCCATTCTTCCGCAAGACAAGGTGGTGGATGGGGTCAGTCAGTTATCAGAATTCAAAGGAACTGCGAAGAAACCTGCTCGTAATGAGTTGGTCATTTCGCCCAACAGCCCTAGGCATTTGATCCTCCGCAAGGGGAATTGGGTGTATATTCCGGATCAGGACGAAGGCGGCTTTCAAGGCAAAAATATTGGGGATCATCTTTTGGCCGGAGCCGCTGCTACGAAACTCACCAAACAGAAAAGTAGTGACATTCAAGACGGAAAGATAAGGGAAGATGCCCCTCCAGCACAGCTTTTCAACTTACGGGACGATCCCTACCAGAAAACCAACGTCTGGAAAGATAACCCGGAAGTCGTCGCCAAACTCTCTGCTCGCTTAAAAGAATGGCGTAAAAAGATCCCACAAGGAAGACCTCTGGGCTGGATCAATATCAAGATGAACAAATCAGATAAGGCTCGAAAGAAGTCATCTGGAGTAGCATCCAAAATCCCGGCAGCAACTAGTAAGAAGAGTGCTTCCTTTGATTTTGAATCCGGCAAACTGGAGCCGTGGAAAGTTGTCGAAGGGGAGTTTGGTCATCTACTCGGGAGTCGAGATGAGTTCTTCGGGAATGGTGGTGAATACAATAAGCAGGGGAAGTACTACCTAACTACTTTGGAAGGCAGTGCTGATGCAAAAAGAGGTTCGGACTCGCAGAGAGGTATTGTTGTCTCTCCGATCTTCATTCCTGAAAAAGGGGAGATGACTTTCCGAGTTGGTGGAGGGAATGGAGAAGGAACCTACGTCGCCCTGTGTGCGGAAAATGGGAAAGAAGTTAAATATGCCAGAGGTGTAAACAATCAGGCTATGCAGAAAGCCAAATGGGACCTCTCCCTTTACGCCGGCAGGAAGATGTTTATCAAGATTGTCGATCAGTCGACCAGTGGCTGGGGACACATCACAGCGGACAACTTCGAATTCGATGCTGAAGTTTTGGAGGAGTATCCAAAAATCTCACAATAATACGAATGCTGGATGATTTCAGCAAAGGAACGCCTGAATTCCCTCCTCAATAATAAAAGGGCAGCATTATGCCGTCTTTACTTTCCCCGTCATGCTAGGGTGATGTTTTGCATGATAGTTGAAAAATAGTGCTAAGGTGTAGAATCATATCCTATGAAGCAGAAAAGTATCCTAATTCTCACGATCCTCTCTTTTACGATCACTTGTGCCCAATCGGCAGATAAGACGAACAAAGCGCAGAAAGCCCTTCATGGTAGTCGGCCCAATATCGTTTTGATCCTGACCGATGACCAAGGAATGGGAGATCTGTCCTGCATGGGGAACAAGATTCTACGGACACCTCATATCGATCAACTATACAAGGATGCAACTCGCTTCACTGACTTTCAGGTTAGCCCCACCTGTTCGCCAACCAGAGCAGCAATGATGAGTGGGCGCTACCCCTTTGAGGTCGGCGTCAGTCATACTCTTATGCAACGAGATCGTCTCGCTCCAAGCGTTATCACCTTTCCTCAAGTATTGCAAAGGGCAGGTTACCAAACCGGCTTGTTTGGCAAATGGCATTTAGGAGATGGCGATGAGTATCTGCCACGCAAACGAGGATTTGATGAAGTCCTGATGCATGGCGCAGGCGGAATCGGGCAATATGGATTTGGTGACTTCAAGGAGAATTCAAATAACAAGTATTTCGATAACGTACTGCTTCACAATGAGACGGTTGTGAAAACGAAGGGCTTCTGCACGGACTTATTCTTTCACGCGGCTTTGAGCTGGATGAAGAATCAACATGAACGTGAAAAGCCGTTTTTTGCTTACCTTTCTTTAAATGCTCCGCACGGGCCACTCATTGCACCTGATCAATACAAAAAGAGGTTTCTTGATGAAGGATACGACCAATCAACTGCAGCCCGCTACGGGATGATCGAAAATATCGACGATAACGTGGGGGCCTTGATACAGAGACTCAATGATTGGAATGCACTGGAGAACACTCTGGTAATATTTATGACCGACAATGGTATGGCGATGAAGGGGATCGGTCACAAAACCAAAGGTCGCCTAACCGCTTGGAATGCTGGTATGAAAGGGACCAAGGATACCAACTGGCAAGGCGGGACCCGCGTGCCTGCGTTTTGGTATTGGAAAGGGGCCCTGGGGCAGGGTGTTGATATTCCCGCTCTGACTGCCCATCTGGATCTATACCGAACCTTTTGTGCGCTAGCTGGTGCGCCAGTACCTGAAAGCCCCTTAACTCCGAAGGGAAGATCTTTGTTGCCCCTCTTGGAAAACCCTAAGGCAGATTGGCCGGAGCGAACCATTTTTTCTCATCGGGGTCGCTGGGGCGGGGGAGGTAGGGGTAAGCCTACTCGGGCTGAAGCAAAGTACTATGGCGCATCGGTTCGCAACGATCGCTGGCGTCTGGTCTTTGAAATGGATAGCAAAGGTCCTTGGCTTAGTGACATTTTAACCGACCCGGGTGAAGCCACAAATCTGATCCAAGCTCAGCCTGAGGTAGCTGAAATGCTGAAACAGCAGTACGATGATTGGTGGGACTCAACCGAACCATACCTCGTAAATGAAGGTCTCCCGCGAATTGCTGCAGGAAAGCATCACCTCCAGCAACTCTACGACAAACAACTTGTTGAAAGTGGTATTCCTGATTGGGAGCCTGCCTCCCTAAAGGAGAACAAGAACAAGCAGGCCGATTGGAATGGCTATCGGCGAATCAACTTCGAAATCGATACTCGACCGGCTTGGTTGGTGAAACCCAATGTCGTTGCGCAAGGTAAACCCTGGGTGTGGCGTGCCCGGTTTCCCAAATATCATACAGAGGTGGATTTGCTGCTGTTGGAAAGAGGGTTTCACTTGGCCTACATCAATACCGATGGTATGCTGGGTAGCCCCAAGGCGCTTAAGCACTGGGATGCATTCTATGCCCATTTGACATCAACAGAAGGTCTCTCAAAAAAGGTTGCTCTGGAAGCAGTTAGTCGCGGCGGCCTTTTCGCTTATCGTTGGGCAGCACAAAATCCGGACTCGATAGCCTGCATTTACGCCGAGGTTCCAGTCTGTGATTACAAGAGCTGGCCGCTTGGGAAAGGGGAAGGCGTCGGAAACCCCAAGACATGGCAAGCGCTCTTGAACGCCTATCAGTTTTCTAAGACCGAAGCTTTAGAATATAAGAAGAACCCAATCGACGTGCTTGCTCCTATTGCAAGGAACAAGGTGCCAGTCCTACATCTCATCAGCCTTAACGACAAAGTCGTCCCAGCAAAGGAAAATACGTTCGTTTTGGCAGAGCGGTATCGTCAATTTGGTGGAGAGATTGAGATAATCGAGGTTGCTGAAGCACCTAGATTGAATGGTCACCATTTCGACCATCCTAATCCCAGTCGGGTTGCTGACTTCATTCAGCAGCACGCGCACAATAAAAATTCAGAGCCGCCCTCGACGGTGATACCAGTGCCTTCAAAACTTAAGAAATTCATGCCCAGTAGGCATAAGGCTAAGCTAGTGGACGCTAAAAGTAGGGATATCGATCTCGTCATGATCGGCGATTCGATTACCCACAACTGGGAGTCTGAAAAGAATTATGAGCAAACTTTCAAGAGTGCGAATTTACTCAATTTAGGCTTCGCTGGAGACCGAACCCAGAATGTTCTTTGGAGAATTCAAAATGGGGCGTTAGACGGAATTGCTCCCCGATTTGTCACGCTAATGATTGGTACCAATCATT
Source organism: uncultured Opitutia bacterium (assembly GCA_913048125.1). Taxonomy (GTDB): domain Bacteria; phylum Verrucomicrobiota; class Verrucomicrobiia; order Opitutales; family JABJCN01; genus JABJCN01. The sequence goes on from CAJWWL010000094.1 coordinate 8,522, forward strand.
TTCACAACGCCAAAGCTAAATCAGGCTATCAGCCCGACAGTACAGCGGATGTTTACCGAGGCATTCAGGAGATCGTCAGAGAAATTCGAACACGTTTGCCGCAGTCAAAGATTGTCGTGTTCAGTGTTTTTCCTCGCAAATCACCAGAACAAGTTCGAGTTGATGCACTAAATGCTATTTTACCGCAAATTGCGGATGATAGAACAATCTTCCATAGGGAAATAAACAGTATATTTCTCAATGAAAATGGCGAACTCAGAAAGGAGCTATACAGGCGTGACCAATTGCACCTTAGCTCTGAGGGCTACGAAGCTTGGGCTAGGCGATTGAAAACCGTTCTTGAAGAATACGACTTCAAAATCTGAATCACAGCACCTAATTGTATCACAGCCTACCAAGAAGGACTACTTGGGCAAGGAACTACCGCGGGATCATGCTTAGTTTGCCGACAGAGCCATTAAGTATATGGACAAACTAAAAGTACTGTTTGAAAATTAGATGAATCCACAGTGACGAACTCTTAACCGCTGAGAAAATTAAATGAGGTTTTCATTGATAATTTTTGTGGCAACGCTCCTTAGCGTGGTCGGTCGCCCTGAGGTGCGCGCGTCGGATCAGCGCGGAATTGACTTGTTCCGTAGTGAGGTGCGGGAACTCCTCTCGACCCATTGCCTAGATTGCCACGGAGGAGATGCCGTGAAGGGTGACTTCGATCTTTCGACGCGGGAAGCCTTGCTCAGTAGCGGTTTTCTCGGAAATTCGTCCGGAGCGAGTCATCTCGTTCAGGTTATTAATCACATGGTGGTACCTAAGATGCCAAAGGATAAGGAGAAGCTCCCTCCGGAGGCGATTCAGGCGATTACTGAGTGGATTGATTTAGGTGCGCCCTATGACAAGCCGTTAACCGAGGGTTTGAAGCAGCGTATCGTGGCGGCGTCCGATTCGCACTGGGCGTTTAATACCCTCGAGAGGCCGAACTTGCCTGAGGTGGAGAATGAGGAGTGGGTTTTAAATCCAATCGACCGCTTCGTATTGCGAAGACTTGAGAATGCCGGACGTGCTCCTGCACCGCAGGCAGATGTTCATACGCTTTTTCGTCGCATGAACCTTGACTTACTGGGGCTGCCTCCGACCCCTGAGTCAGTTGAGGCTTTTGTCGGGAATCCAGATTGGGAAACACTGGTTGATGATTTGCTGGCGTCGCCTCATTATGGAGAGCGCTATGGGCGACACTGGTTGGATGTCGCGCGCTTTGCCGACAGTTCGGGTTACGGTCGGGACTACTTCTTTCCCCATGCGGCTCGCTATCGTGACTATGTCATTCAGGCGATGAATACAGACAAACCCTTCGACGAATTTGTAAAAGAACAGATCGCCGGAGATGTTCTTTATCCTGCCGATACCAAGGCTGATCTGCGTCGATTCGCAACCGGGTTCTACACGGTGGGGGCGGTTTACCCGGTTTCAGTAAACGGCATCCAGCGACCTGAGCGATTTGAGTACGACCGGCTTACCGATGCGGCGGATGTGACCGGCGAAGCATTTCTGGGTCTCTCTTTTGGTTGTGCACGTTGCCATAACCACAAGTATGACCCAATAAGTGCTGCTGATTACCATGCATTTGCAGGTGTGTTTGCTAGCACGAAAATACACAAACGTGAAATTTCAAACAATAATGGTGACAAGACCTACATACATGTTGTTGCTGATGGTAAGATTCAAGACCTGCCAATTTTTAATAGAGGTGACGTTACTGATAAGGGGGATGTAATTCCAAGAGGTTTCCTTGAGATTTTATCGAATAGCAAATCCAAAAAATTTAGTAATGGAAGTGGTAGGTTGGAGCTTGCTAACGCGATAGCGAATCCAAAAAATCCTTTAACTGCGAGGGTAGCTGTGAATAGGGTTTGGCAACTGCTATTTGGTAAAGGTCTTGTTAGGACTACTAGTAATTTTGGAAGTCTAGGGGCATTGCCATCTCACCCCGAATTACTAGATTATTTAGCAGTCACTTTTATGGAAGACGAATGGTCTGTTAAAAATTTAATAAAGCAGATCTTATTGTCATCAACTTACAAGCAGAGTTCTTTTGCAGCTTCACAAAAACGTCTAAAAGACGAGGAGAACAAATTTTACTCTTATTTTCCTAGAAGAAGGCTTTCTGCGGAAATGCTTCGTGATTCAATGTTGTACGTTTCCGGTGAATTAGAAAATGGTGACAGCGGAAGTGAGTCCCTAGAATTAATTAACAAAAAAAATTTTAGACGTACTATTTATTCCAGAATAAGTCGTAAAGAATTAGATCATTATTTAGCCTTATTTGATTATCCCGATCCAAATGTTCATAGTTCGTCTCGCGATGAAACAATTACTCCTGCCCAAAAACTCTATTTTATTAATAGTGAATTCGTTTTGGAAAGATCAAAAAAAATATCAACCACTGTAGCTATTTCCGATTTAAATGAATCAATTGCTAAGTTATATAAAAAAATCTTATCTCGATATCCCTCACCGGAGGAGTTATCAAAATCAATCTCGTACATAGGGCTAAATCTGGAAACACAACAAGAACGGTGGCAAAGGCTTGCTCAAAATTTACTCATTTCAAACGAATTTATTTTCCGTGATTAATTTGCAAAATCAAAACTCTATAAATCGTCGAGCAATGCTCAGTCAGTCTGCTATGGGTTTTGGTGCTATTGGTTTGGCGAATCTTCTTGGAACTAATTTGGCTGCAAAAAATAATCAAATTAGCCTTCCAAGTAGAAATGTTGCACCTAGGGCAAAACGAGTCATTTTTTTATTCCTCAATGGAGCCCCATCACACATTGATACTTTTGATCCGAAGCCAGATCTATTAAAACATGAAGGGAAAAAGCCCGAGGGAAAATTATATAAAGCAACTAAGGCTGGATTTTTACCCTCACCACTAAAGTTCACTCAATGTGGTCAATCTGGTCTGAG
>CAJWWL010000095.1 GCA_913048125.1 uncultured Opitutia bacterium
CCTTGGGAAGTCCACCGGAACCGCGACCGTTGCAGGTTTTGGCTTCGACCAATTGCTTGCCGTTTATGTAGACGCTATGCCCTCCGCCAGAGCCAACATGATTCCCATCATTGATCCTTAGCCTGTAGCGATGTCCATCCTTGAGCGGCGGCACCTCAAATTTTCCTCGCATCAACAAAACCTCTTTTTCCCAGAATGTTTGAATCTTCGTACCTCCATAGCACTCTGGACCAGTACATCCGGAAGTACACTTATGGACAGGAACATCAGGTAACTTGCTCATGTAGTGGCCAAAAGGACTGTGGCCTTGCTTCCAGTTCCGAGACGAGTGACCAGATTCAAACCAGTCCTCCAGTCCAGGAGGTAAAGTCACTTTTCGGTAACGAGTTACAAGTTGATCGAAAGGCACTTGTTCAGACTCGATTGGATCGAAACTATGGTAGGACCATTCCGAATCAATAAGGTCCATAAACATCTTCCAGCCATAGTCTTCGTAACCTGCCCTTTCGTAAAGAGATACAAGTCCATCGATAGAATCACGACTACCGCCAGCGTAACCTGATTGAATTTCAGCGTTCGCCAATTGATGCAGCCTCGTTCTGTTACGACCGACAAACTCAGGAATCAGTTCCTCAGTAATGATGGGATGTATGGCGTTTTTTAGAACAGGTCCAAAACGACTGGGATCTGCCCCGAGGAAATACTCTTTGTAGGGTAAAATCTCATTAGGTTGACGCTGACGGGCAACCTCATAAAGCACATCTAGACCGCCCGGAACTTCCGCCAGCGAGGAAGCAATGCCATCGAGGTGATATTCAAAGGTAGATGTAGTGCTCAAACCGCCAGGTGCTGTCTTACTTCCGGCATAACCGGTAAAAGTCTCTTTTAGCGTCTGCGTGGCGAGTGCCTGCACTTCTGAATTCGCGGCCTTTAACTTAGCACGAATCGCCCCAGTAAGGCCGCGGGTAATAGAAACACGTTGGTTATTGCGGACTAATTCACCTATCGCAGGAAGGATGCGCTGATAGCAGCGATCGTCGGCAACCACTGGAGTAAGCGCAGTTAGAGCGCCATTCTTAAGCCAATCCGCATCATGCTTAAGGAAGGTCAATAAGTGGTCAACGAGGGGAAGGACTTGTTCAGTGGTACCGAGTCCAATGATTTGAAGAGCAGCATCTTGAACCCACCATGACTCGCTGGGATTCGTAACTGCCTTGGCAGCAAGATCAAAGATTTCTGCATTAATGACCTCCTTCTTTCCGGGCAAAGCTCCAAACATTGCTCTACGTACTCGCGCGTCATGGTGTTGTAGAAACTCCATGACTAAGTTGGTTCGCACTTGCCCACCAGCAGACTTCCAACCTATGTAACCGCTATTGATGCCCAATGCTTTGAAGGCAGCGATATTGCGTATACTGTGATCGCGATGATGAATGTATTTGCGAATCTCATCGTCCGTAGGTTGCTTCGAATCATGGAAACGACGGATGAATTGCATGGCAGAATCATGTGCCAAATGCTCAAGACTCAGATTCTGTAGACTGCCATCCTTTTGAGGTACAGATTCGAAAGACAGAAATACGTTATCCGCCTCAACACCCCAGATTTGCTTCGGCAATTGATAAGGCTTGGAGTATTTTGTACGCGGAGCCCCTGCAATACGAAGAGTTTTACGTGGTAAGGTGTAAGCCAACGGATAGGCCACGCCCCACTGTTCCTTATCGTATCCTGCCCCGCCAAGAATACCAAAGGAGCCATCGAAGCGTCGCGAAAGATCATAGTGCCAACGTCGGTTGTCCATAAAGTCTCGATATTGCCTAGGGCTTCTCTCATGCAACAGGCTCATGGCAGCGCTGCGCCAAATTTCCCCAATGCCTCCGCCAGTGTGTCCGTGCAACATGAAACTCGTGGTGTAAAAGCTTTGGATGGCACAAATATCTCGAGCTTTTGCATACAGGGAGTGCTCACCATCTGGGGTCAATGCCGCCGCAGCTGCCATTGCAAAGGCAAGCTTACCATTCTTACCATTGTCCACAAAACCATTCTCTGGACGGGTGTCCCCATATGGATTCCCGCCACGACCTGCATAGCGGTAGAAGTGGCGCAAGGAACGAAGTAGTAAACGGTCTGAAACTTCAGCCCCGCATTCTTTGGCGAGCATCAAAAAGGTAACTACATGTGTACCCGCTGCGTTGAGATGGCCGTTTCCGTAAGATGTGAGGGCACTTCCACGACCCGCCCAACCGTCGTTATGTTGGGTTTGATCGGCATTGTTAACAAGAGCTTGTATGTTTTCCAGAATCTTGGGATCCCCGGTTCGAAGGTAGCATTCGGCCAAAGGCAGACCACCATAACCGATGTACCAAGGATAACGATGTGGCTTCATTTCACGAGCCCAATGCCGAACCACCTCTAGGTCCTTCTCCTCTCCCGTTGAAAGCAGGAATAGCATACCAATTCCAGCGAGCCCCTTCTGCGCGTCAGGATGTGAAAGATAGTTGGCCACCTGCCTAACGATCTTATTTGATTTCGGACAATCAAGTGGCCAGGTTTTACTGTAGGTACCTAAGATAGGTATTTTTACAGTGACAGGTTCTGGTTCACCATGAATGGCAAACCTTAACAATCCATCTTCTGCCTCTGCCTCGGCAAGAATGTTACCGAGCTGTATGCGTGGATCGATCTCTGCCAGCCTGTAACCATTGATTGATTCGACAATTTGCCCCTTAGACAGCCCACCAGCAGAGGCAGCAGGCGAGCCCTCTTCAACATTTGAAATGCGAATCGTAAAGGCCGGTTGTATGAGGTCGAAGCCAAGACCAACTGGACCAAAGCGCTTAATACTGTAAAGCGACTTCTTGGCATCTGGTCTCGTGGAGAAAAGACCATGAGGTTCCTTGTAGTAATTATTGCCTTCTGCAAGTGTGTAAACTCCGCAAGTAAGGCTGAAGAATAGAAGGTTTTTGAGGTTCATTTAATTATCAATTCAAAGAGTATTGTTTAAAGCCTTCAACAGACTGGATAAATCATCCCATTGACGAGTAGCAAAGGCAGTACTTTGCCCCTTAATCCCTTTGGGACTGGTAATTTTTGGGACAAGAGACTTATCCGGCAAGGCGTAGAGAAAATGAGGATCAAGACCGCCGAAACGCAACTTCCAGGAGTTGGCTAGCGTAGTCATTTGTTCCCCATAAAGAGCACCAGCATCATTAGAAAAGACTGCCGGACCAGATAGAAAGATAATGCCCTTAAGCTGAGTGGGGGTGAAGGAATGAACCATTATATTGTATACCTCGGAGGCTTGGCTGGTTACTCCAGATGCCAATGTTGGGTACGTACCCCATGCAAGGTCATCTGGCACAGAGCGGCTGGAAATCATCTGCGGAATGTACTCATTCCAATAGGCTCTCCAAGAGTTCAGATATTTACGGGCATTAGCGGCGTAGTACTCGTTGCCAGGGCGAACAGCTGCTAAGTCTTTGTAGTCAGCTAGCAGACTTGGTGCATCCTTGAGGGCGTTTACAGGGATCCATTTCTTGAGGGCGGTTAAATCTTTGGCTGGTACGCCACGTCCCATGGAGGTCATCCCGCTCTTCATAAATATTATGCCAACAGGACGACCTGTTTTTGCTGCGATAAATCTCCCAATGGAAGCAGGGAAACCTGTTGCATCTGTCCACTCACTAGCGAACCGGTTCAAGGGTGTTCTGGAGACGCAGACGGTGTAGCGCGAAGGTGTTGGATGGGAAAAGCGCTTCGCCTTACGAGTCATCATGCGGACGGGAACATCCGTGTCAGTCTGAGCGGGCAATTTATAATCGCCGGGATCAGAAGCGATAAACCAGACATCTCCCACCACAATGTTGCGGCAGACTCGTTCGTGAGCTAGTTCACCGTTGATTAAGAAGCGTACGGATAAGGTCTTGGGATCAGAGCTTGCCTTCATGGCAGGAACAGTAACGCTCCATTCCTTTGAGGCTCCGGCGTAACGACTATCGCCTGGAGCAATTTCCTTAATATGCGGAGAGTCACTTTTCACCGGAATCAACTTTTTGATACCCGCAAAACTAAATTCAATGGCTGCCTCACCCTCTGCTGCTACACCGTAATCATGTAAGGCAGAGCCCCAGAAGGTGATTGGCTGGTCGGCCTGTAGTACGGCATTTTCACGAAACTGAGTACTTAAAAGCGGCATTTTACGCCACTCGTAGAGCAATCCTTCGGATCCCGCCTCTGGCTCAACTCCTGCCACCTTTAGTTTCTCATCAGGCCATGTCTCGGCGTTTACGAGTTTGAAGTCGTAGTATATGAAAGGGCTCATTGGCAAGAGCGCCCTGTTGTACAAGTTGGGCTGAGTCCCGATGCCAGCAGTACCGTAGGAAACACCTCGAGGCTCTTTAACTTTAGCCGACTGCAGTACAACCGAGTCCCCTTTCAGTAAAACTTTGGCTGGATGCCAGATTCGATCTTTTCCCGCGAGGTAGAAGCATTTTAAAAGCTGCTCGCCATTTGGTATTACCTTAGGGTCAGCATAACCTGTAGCTCCATCATTTCGACGATTGGTATTGAATGCGGTAGACCCAACCACCAATCCTCCTTCAGCATGGTCGAATTCAACTACAACCTTATCACCTTGAACTTCGTAGGACTTGAACGAAGGACCATCAGTCACAAGATCTTTTTGACCGTACTGGTTCTTGAGCGCATGGAGAGCCAAGCGTTGCCCAGGAACTGTTTTGCTTGCGTAATGAATCCCCCCGGTAATGTCGATTTGACTGGCCATACCAGTGTGAGGGATGTCACGCGCCAGCCAAGTGCCGAGACGCATATCTACAACTCCACCAATCTTAGGACTGTGGTCCCACTCCCCTTTTTGCCCTGGGCAATAGAACTGGTGAAAATATACGGGAAGGCTGGGCTGATTCCAGACCAAGCGCCATCCACGAATCAAATTGTGAAGGTTGTGGTAGTAAGGTAATCCTTCGCCCATGTTGGCATAGCCTTGATTCCAGATACCACCTCGAATAGCGAAGGGCACAACAGGATTGAGTCTACCGTTGAATAGCCAGGTCGCATCACGGTTTCCCTGCAAGTTGCCGGGAGTTTTGGTTGAGATCGGTTGGGGAGTATCTCCATTGGCAATCCGCTTAGTATTTCCTCGAATCGTGTCCTCGATATCTTTGTAGAATTGTTGCCAAGCCGCCTTATGCTCGGGCGATGAAGGATCAGTCTCCAGAATCCTTCGATAGATAGCTCTTGTGTATTCATCTTTTCCATCTCGGAAACCTTCGCGAGGCACCCACGCCTGAATAGCGGTCTGACTAAAAGAGCAGTTAAGGATTCCAATGGGAACACCCAGTTCCTTGTAGAGCTTGTGGGCAAATGCAAAGGCGATAGCGCTGTATTCTGAATATTCACCATTCTTCCAAGCACCGTCAGCCTTTTCGATAGGATGAAGCATAGAGTACACACTGTTCACCTCAAACTCCCGAATGGGTGCAGGCTGCCCTTGAGTTTGATCGGTAAATACCTGAGCGAGCTTCAATGCAGAACTCTTGTTTACTTTCCACTGCATGTTGGACTGCCCGGACGCCAACCACACTTCACCCACTAAGATATTTTTAACAGTGACGCTCCTCCCCGTACTTTCTGAAATCTTCAACTCGGAGGGTTTCGAATTTGCATTCAGTGGATCCAGTGAGAGCATCCACTTGCCGGATTTGCTAGTCACTGTACTACTTGTCTGTCCAGCAAACGCTACCGTTACCTTAACTCCGGGTTCAGCCCATCCCCAGACTGGTACTCTCATGCCTCTCTGAAGGACAGCATTATCTCGAAACGGCGCACCCAAGTGCATGGGGGAAACAGCACTTTTTCCAACTGAGAAAAGAGACAAAAACAGGGTTAGAGAAAAAAGACAGTAGCTAAAATGGTTTCGCATAGAATCTAAGATTTGGATTGAACAAATGAGTGTCCCGCTGAGCTAGAGCCTATTCAATCAGCAGACGAAAAAATGCAGAGGATCGATCTAATTCAAAAGACCATTGTATAGGTTCACCCTCTGAATCCAAAGCACCCGAACCCTCGATGGGCCAAGTGTTACCGGGCAAAGGGACAAAATCGGCAGAAAGCTCGGGTGCCCATTGCACCGTGTAGCGTTGCCCTAAGTAACCAGCAAAGGAACCAGTAACTATTCGATTGGTGCCATTCTCTAGCTCGGTTGCTTCAAATCCAAATGTCTTCGTGAAATCCTTTATTGTAACCGCATGGTCTAACTCTTCTGGATTCTCGAGAGAAAATGCCACATTATCAACGTAGAGGCCGCGCTGACCACTACTTCCCAACCTCAAAGCAATAGGCTGACCTTCAGTTCCGCTGGTGAAGGTACTCGCATCAATCGTGAATGTGAAGTTAAGATCAGGTTCATCCTGCCAATCCGAATTACCAAAGCTGGCATCAATGGGCAGTGCCGTTCGCTCAGGCCCAGAAAGATTCTCTCCGGGATCCCAGAGAACAGTGCCATCTTGTTGAAGTATTCTAGGCCGAACATAGCGCTGACCAGAATTATTCCACTTCTGAGGAGCCGCGTTAAGTGATAAGATATATGTGTCGCTAGCAGACCATTCGTGGGAGATTGCATATTGAATCTCTGCGTTGGTGTAAGCGAACTGGATTGCCTGATTGCTTCCGTCAGCAGTGGAATCTCCAGGCACGCCATCTCCTCCCTGAAGCCGAGTCTTTACAGAACCCCCATTGGTCAATGCCCAACCAGCAAAATCAGGATTACTCTGTCCGTTACTGAACAGAGGGCTCTGAAAACCTGTTATCAAGAGCATACCTGATGGTATCGCAGGCGTGCGAACACTCTCTGCTGTAGTCCACTGTGTAGACTCGTTGAGGTCAGGAGATGTGTCACGGGCTTTAACCCTAAACGTATGGAGTGTATCATGGCTAAGCCCATCTTCAGTCCATACATTTTCAAACTGCCATCCGCTGTTAGTGTTAGTGACCGTGTTCTCGAAAAAATACTGAACACCAACTCCACCCTGGTCGGAAGCAGGTTCAACAGACATGGTAATCGCTCCATAATCCCCAACTTCGGGCAAGGTCTGCCAATTCAAAGGATCAGGCGTGTGAGGACTGGAGTCCCTTGGCAGAGTGGTCACTGTGACCGTTGAAGACCACTCAGACTCGTTTAAGTTAGGTGATTTGTCACGAACTTTGAAGCGATAGAGGTATTCGGTATCATAGGCTAGATCACTCTCATCCCAAGTGCGCCCTTGCTGCCACCCGCTGTCAGTCTCCGCGACGAGGTTTTCGAAGAAGTATTCGACTCCATAAAATCCACCCGGGTCCTGAACCGAGCATGCGGTCATAGATGTTTTGATAAAGTCGTTTATTTGTGGACTGACTTCCCATTGGATTAATTGTGCTTCGGGAGCCGTATTATCCTCGGGTAGTGGTCCCAGAGTCAGAGTCACGTTATTAACGTAAAGACCACGCTGCCCACTGCTCCTAATGCGTAATCGCAGAGGCGCGCCTTCAGTTGCGTCAAAATCACTCGCATCAATTTTGAAAAAGAATGTTAGTTCTGGAGAGTAATCGTCAAGAACGCCAAAGTTGTCATAGAGTGGAACTGATGTTGAAGGACCTTCTTCCGTAGCCCAAAGAACCGTCCCATCCTGTTGGAGAAGTTCAGGACGAATGTAACGCTGCCTGTGCCCGTTCCAAGAGTTTGGACTTGCCTCAATCCTAAGATAATAGACATCCCCTTCAGCCCAGCTGTGAGAAATATCATAGTCGAGATACGCTGAAGTGTATACGAGATTCAGGATTTGATTCGTATCAAAACCAGAGTCTCCTGGCACTGAATTTGTTCGATCATCTCGATTGGAGTAAACCCATTGGTTATTGAAACTCCAACCAGTAAAATCACCAGTATTTCGACTTTTATTATTTTCGAACAGAGGGTCTTGCCAGTCCTCGTCGACAAGGACTGTCTGGGCATGAACGTGAGCCAAAGAAAAGACTGCAAGTGCCAGAAGGGCTTTGGGTATACTCATTCCCCAGCGTAAACTCCTGCTGAAAAGCGCGAGTTGGCTCATGGTTCCTGAGTTCTCTGACTCGGCCGAAGCCGAAGAATCACCGACTGTCCGACGTCAGGCAACCCCTTTGAATTAACCTGCCAGGCCAAACCCTCATTGGCGTGGCCGTAGATTCCGGGCAGGCAGAGCATTTCGTCGCCGAAGGTGGATATCGAAATGACGTTACCACTCGCCTCACAAACGTACTTCCTAGGTCCCTTACCATGTTCAACCAGATGAGAACCTGCAAAGAGAAACCCAGATGGGAAACCCTTAGTTTTTGCAGCCTCAAAATGAGAATCGTCGTATTCTAAAAGATTCACAGGAGCGATAAAACGACTAATTGGGAACTCCTTTGGTTTACCTTCGTCATCAGGAAACACAAGCAAGACCTCGATCTGATCTCCTGAAGGTGGAACTGGGATATATCGTTCTTCGCCATTTTTATCTTTGAACTTCTGCATCGCGGGCGTACCCGGTCTGGCACCGAAAAGTAAAAGGGCGGTATGCACGTGCAAAGGCCTAGCTTTCAAGACCACGATAGACTCGTGCTCTTTTGTACCTTCAGTGCATGCGATGAGTTCCAGTAAGCCCTCGTGAAGACAAACCTCTGCTTCTACGTCAACCGTCCGTTCTTCAAGGTTCAGATGAACTCCGGGCATTTGGAGCTTACGAAGAGCCTGCTCCATAGATGGAGGGATGTCTTTGGTCGTTTCCTCAGCGTAAAATGTGCCGGGGATCAAAGTGGGAAACAAAATAAAAGCTACAAAGCAAGCGACCGAGCTAAATAATCGTAAGACATGCCATACCTCACTGATGCAGGATGATGTACTAGGGATCATATTGGATACATTCTTCTCGAGAGAATTACGATGAATGTTGGCACTTACATAGCAACCTAGCTTTTAATTAGCGGCTTTTAATAAATCCACCATAGCCTCACCCATGGCTACGCCTACGTCCATGTAGGTTTGCGCGTTACCGTTGTAATGGCTGTTGGAGGCGCCGCCCTGACTGAGCGGATGGGTGTAGACAGTGGAGACATTCCCCTTGAATTCGGGGTACTTGCCGGTTGTCCCGTCAACGGCAAGCTGGGCGTCCAAGATAAGTTTGTCATTGCTGGGAGCCGCATCCTTGGCGGTTTGTCCGAGGGTCGCCACGACGAACTTGGCCTGCGGCGCCTTGAATTCCTTGCGCAAGGTCTTGATCAGGCGAACCAGGTTCTGCTCGTACCGAACGGCATGGGCCTCGACGTAGCGGTCTTTGTCGCCCTGCCACCAGGCAAAGCCCTCGATTTCGTACCCCCTGCCCTTCCAATGAGGAAACTCCTTGTCGAAGTTATCCAACACTTGGTGAGCGGCTTGGAAGCAGTCGTCGTACTGCTTGCCGGCATACCAATTGATGGGCTCGGGTCTCGTCCCTTTGTCCCAGGAGAGAGGCGACTCCTTGTAGCCGGCGTAGATCTTTCCCTTATATTCAAACTTTTTGCTGCCGGGGGTGAGGAAGTCCCAGGAAAGGGAACGGTTGCCCTGCGACGTCTTGAGGATGAGGACGGGCTCATCAACGTAGTTGCCGACGGCATGGCCGAAGCCGATTTCCGGGCCGATCCGCCCTCCGGCGACTCCAAGAGGCCGATTGCCCGTCGCGGTTACCACGCCACGGTACCAAACGTCATCGCGGGCCTTCCATTGCCTCTTCTCGTCGATCAAATAAGGGTACATGCCCTTGAACTTCACTAGGGTCGAGAGAGCCCCCGGCACGTCCAGGCGGACGATCCAGCCCAAACCATTCGCCTGCTTGGTGAAGTAAGTGATTTTGAAGGGAGCTTTCTTGCCTCCTTCGAGCTTGATTTCCGTGCGGATGGGGTCCTGTCCGACTTCCTGACGGTGGACGACCTTGCCGTCGACTTCCATTACGTTGTAGGTCGATCCTCCATATCCGGGCCGGAACTCGTACATGCCCGTTTCTTTGACCTGAACGAATCCGCGAGTGACTTGAGTACCTCCACCTGGGTAGGGCGTAGGTCGAACACCGCCAAATGCATCCAGTTTCAATCTATTAATCGGATCAATGGAGTTGTAGTCAACTTCCGCATCGTAGTCTCCCTTGTACACGGAAACCACCGGGTCAATGAACTGGTCCCCCCAGCGACTACTGCCTCCATCCACCTTGCCAGCCCCGACCATATTCGACTGTCCGGAAAGAATGAACACCTTAATGGGCTTCTTCGCAGCCTCCAATTCCTCAGCATGGAACAGAGCAAAAACAAATGCCAAGAACAATATAGTTTTCATGACTTGAGCTAAATTATCAAATACCGCCCCTACACAAGGCCGACTAACAGGATTATTGAAACAAAAGATTCATCTTTTTGAGCTCAGTGCCCGGATTTGCCCTTAGGAGAATTTTGGGCACCAGCATTTAACTTAAGAAGCTACCTCGTAGACAGAAGCGTGTTCTGGAACTCAAATACCTTGTCAAGGGTATCCTCTCCCTGAGATACCCTGTGGGATTGAAGCTGCAGCAACTCGGAGTTGAGGTTCTTCTCAATCGGCAGCCACTCCTCATGACCACATTCCTCATTCGCAAAAAGGGCCCGAACTTCAAGAATCAGTGCCTTGAGCAACGACTCTCTCGAAGTCACCCCTGTCGCCATTTGCTTGGCCACCAACTGTTCGAGCTTTTGGAACGCAGAGACTTCCGGGTCGTTGCTGAATTTTTTTTCCTCTGCAGCACCGACTGCTAAACTGAAACCGATTGCTGAGATTAAAATGAAGCTGTTCATATACATTTTAATCCATTGATTGATCATTTCAACAAATCAACCATCGCTTCGCCCAAGCCGAGGCCGAAATTCATGTAGGTCTTGGCGTTGCCGCCGTAGTGACCGTTGGAACTCGAGCCCATGCTCAGCGGGTGGGTGTAGACGACTGCAGCCTTGCCCTTGTTCTGGGGGTCGGCCGCGAAGGCGAACATGCCGTCCATGATCAGTTTCTCGTTACCCTTGGCGTTTTCCTTGCTGGTCTGCCCGAGAGTGCCGCAGACAAATTTCGCATCAGGGGCGTCAAAGTCCTTGCGCAGTGAGTCAAACAATAGCTGCAGATTTTTGCCGTAGTGAGCAGCGTGGACCTGGTTGTAGCGGTCTTTGTCACCCTGGAACCAGATGAAGCCGGCAACTTCGTACTTTGTGGCGCCTGGGTAGTACTCGCCGATGTTGGCCAGGACTTCCTTTGCACGGGCTACGTCGCCGTCGTACTGGAGGCCCGCGTACCACTGCAGCATGTCGCCACCCTTTTCCCATTTCACGATCGTCTTGTCCTTCTTGCTCTTGACCGTCTCCATGTACCCAGCCGCCTCAACACCATTGTGCGAGTAGCGGGGGGTGCCGGGG
>CAJWWL010000096.1 GCA_913048125.1 uncultured Opitutia bacterium
CTGACGTTGAGGCCTCAGATATTGATCATCTTATCCTCGTTGGAGGTATGACACGAAGTCCTCGTGTTATTGAACTCGCCAAAGAGCTTACAGGTAAGGACGCTCATCAGGGAGTTAATCCAGATGAGGTCGTTGCTATCGGTGCTGCGATTCAAGGTGCAATTCTTAGTGGTGACTCTGGTGTCAGTGACGTCCTTTTGCTCGATGTAACCCCGCTTACTCTCGGTATTGAGACAGCAGGTGGTATATCGACCCCGATGATCGATCGGAACACCACCATCCCGACTAAAAAGACTAATGTCTTTTCCACCTACGCTGACAATCAGACTGCTGTGGACATCAAGGTACTTCAAGGAGAGCGTCAGATGTCTGCCGATAACAAGATGCTTGGAACCTTCAAGTTGGATGGCATTCCACCGGCAGCACGAGGTGTACCTCAAATCGAAGTGACTTTCGATATTGATGCTAATGGTATTCTCAATGTTTCGGCGAAGGATCTCGGATCTGGCAAAGATCAGAACATCACCATCACTGGTTCATCTGGTCTCGACCAAGATGAAGTCGATCGTCTTCAGCGTGAAGCTGAGAAGCATGCTGAAGAGGACAAAAATCGGAAAGAAGCTGTCGAGGCTCGCAACGAATTAGACAACCTCGTGTATCAATCTGAAAAGCAACTCAAGGACAACGCTGATAAGATTTCTGAAGACAACAAGGCTTCTCTTGAGTCTGCGATTGAAGATGCCAAGAAGACCCTTGCTAACGACTCCTCTGAGACCTCTGCATTAAAAGCAGAGAATGAACGCCTCATGGAGGCTTTAAATAAGATCGGTGAGGAAATCCATGCAGCTTCTGCCGCTTCAAGTGATGCGGGTCCTGAAGACTCGGGCACACCTCCACCTGATGCCGAGCCACAGGAAAGCGACCCTGCTAAAGCCGCTAAGCAAGCGGATGTTGTCGATGCGGATTTTGAGGTCGTTGAGGAGGAAGAAGGCAAGTAGCCAAACTCCCTCTCAACAAATTTCCCTCAGTTATATCTCATAACCCAAAACCCAAACAATGAAAGATATCAAACCACTAGGAGATCGTATCCTCGTCAAAATTCTCGAGGAAGAAGAACAAGTCCGGGATGGCATTATCATCCCTGACTCCGCTAAGGAAAAGTCACAGGAGGCTGAAATTATTGCTCTTGGCTCTGGCAAGAAGGACTCAGACGGCAATCGTCAAGAGTTCGATGTCAGCGTTGGTGATAAAGTCCTCATCAGCAAGTATGGTGGCACCGAGGTTAAGCTCGACGGCGCTTCGCACCAATTGCTTCGTGAAGATGACATTCTTGGCATCATCAGCTAACCCCATCAATCCACAACCTAATATATTCGAAAGATAATTTATCATGGCTAAGCAACTCGTATTTGACGAAGTAGCCCGCAAAAAGGCTCTCAAAGGAGTGCAGACCCTTGCCCAGGCCGTAAAGGTCACACTCGGACCCAAGGGACGTAATGTTCTCATCGACAAGAAATTCGGCTCACCAACCGTAACCAAGGACGGCGTAACTGTCGCTAAGGAAATCGAGGTTCAGGATCCATTTGAAAACATGGGCGCGCAGATGGTCCGTGAAGTGGCTTCCAAGACCTCCGACAGTGCTGGTGACGGTACAACAACCGCTACCGTCCTTGCTGAGTCTATCTTCAAGGAAGGCCTGCGTTATGTCGCTGCTGGTGCAAACCCCGTATTCGTAAAGCGTGGTATCGACAAGGCTGTATCTTCCGCGGTGGAGGCTTTTAGCGCTCTTTCCAACGGCGTTACAGGCACTGACGAGATCAAGTCAGTGGCCGCAATCTCTGCTAACTCCGACTCTGAAATCGGCGAGATCATCGCTGATGCAATGGACAAAGTCGGTAAAGACGGAACCATCACTGTTGAAGAAGCGAAGAGCATCGAGACTACCCTCGAGACTGTTGAAGGTATGCAGTTCGACAAGGGTTACCTCAGCCCTTACTTTGTCACAAACTCCGACGACATGTCTGCTGTCCTTGAGGACGCATATGTTCTCATCCACGAAAAGAAGATCAGCAACCTCAACGATCTCCTTCCTCTCCTGCAATCCGTCTCCAAGACTGGCAAGCAACTCCTCATCATCGCTGAAGATGTTGAAGGTGAAGCTCTTGCTGCACTAGTGGTCAACAAGCTGCGCGGAACAATCAACACCTGTGCTGTAAAAGCCCCTGGTTTTGGTGATCGTCGTAAAGCAATGCTCGAAGATATCGCGATCCTTACTGGCGGTAAGTGCATCACCGAGGATCTTGGCATTAAGCTCGAGAACGTAACCATGGATGACCTTGGTCAAGCCAAGCGCATCACCGTTGAAAAAGAAAATACCATCATTATCGACGGTGGTGGAGACGTTAATGACATCTCCGGACGCACGGATCAGATTCGTCGCCAAATAGACGAAACAACTTCCGACTACGACCGCGAAAAACTCCAAGAGCGTCTCGCTAAGCTTGCTGGTGGTGTCGCCGTGATTCATGTCGGTGCTGCAACTGAGCCTGAAATGAAAGAAAAGAAGGCACGCGTTGAAGACGCATTGCACGCTACACGTGCTGCAGTTGAAGAAGGAATTGTTCCTGGTGGAGGAGTTGCTCTTCTACGTGCTGCAGATGCTATCGAAGCACTTACTCTTGAAGGCGACGAAGCGTTCGGTTCCGAGATTGTCCGCAAGGCGATCGAGGCTCCGCTCCGCAACCTCTGCGCCAATGCCGGTGTTGATGCCTCACTGGTAGTTCAGAAGGTACTAGATGGCAGCGGTAATGAAGGCTACAATGTCGCAACTGACGAGTATGAAGATCTCGTAAAGGCTGGTGTTCTTGACCCAACAAAGGTCACCCGCACTGCCCTTCAGAATGCCTCCTCTGTCGCGAGCATGTTGCTCACGACCGAGTGTATGATCACCGACATTCCTGAAAAGGAAGAGCCTGCCGGTGGCCATGACCACGGTCATGACATGGGCGGTATGGGCGGCATGATGTAGTCTGCTCATTTCGGAAGCTTTAGAATCTTCCAATTTTAAAAGCGGCGCGTCGGATTTCCGGCGCGCCGTTTTTTATTTCGTTATCGGGCGTTTTATATTTCGCCCAATCATTCACCTCGTCACAACTTCATGGTTAGGTGTTTTGATAATAAATTGCTCAAGCTCCAGCGATGGGGTCCCATTCTGAATGATTTAGCTTCAATCTCCCTTTCCAGGAATCTCGCTGCCATGTGGGTCGTGCCTTGGGTGTCCTAATGTTCTGTCTACCTCGTCAGCCAGTTCATGGGCATGCTCGAGTTTTTCTGCGTGGTGGTGTATATCCTCAGGAGCTATATTAGCATGTTCCGCTAAATAAGACTCCCATAGGCGGTGGGATCGCACCATTTCGACAGCTCTCTCTCTACCAACCTCGGTCAACGTTGCTTGACCGTTTGCAAGCATTATATGGCCTTCTTTGATTAGATCTCCGAAGAGGGGAGGCAGCCCGTCAATTGCGAGTCCAGCGTCCTTGCTTATATTTTCTCGGGTGGAGGTCTGGCCTGAGTTTTCAAGTTTATAGAGGGCTTTGAGTATATCTTCACCTTCAATGTGTCGTTTAAGTCGAGCCTTACGAAGTTTTTCAAAGACGTATCCATGAGTGGGACTAAATAGCATCGATGCTACGAATATAAATGTGGCAGCTAAGACCATGCTTGGTCCAGAAGGTGCGTTTAAGACATACGCCAAAATCGTACCTAGAAGGGCGGAGAGGGCTCCGAAAAAACCCGCCAAGATAAGCATATTCGAGAAGCGGTTTGTGATTTGGTATGCCGCTGAGGCAGGTGTGATTACCATGGCTACAACTAGGATGACCCCAGTAGTTTTTAGTCCAGCCACCACAGTGGCGGAAATCATACCCATAAGAAGGTAGTGGAAAAACAGTACGGGTAGCCCCATGGCAGTAGCGACTATTGGATCAAAACTGATCAGCTTCAACGGGTGGTATAGCAGAGTGATGGTACCAAGCACTACAATAGCGATACCAGTCATTAGAGAGAATTCTGCGAAAGTGACTGCCTCAGGAATACCAAAAACGAAACATTTAAGATCAAAGTGCGTGCCTCGTGGAAGCATACTTATGAGAATTAATCCGAGTGCGAACAATGCTGTGAAAACGATTCCAATAGCAGAATCTTCTTTTGTGCGGCTATTATGGCTGACGACATTTATGAGCACAGCTGTCATCAAACCTGCCAGAAGGGCTCCCAAGAGTAAGCCCCACACGCCTGTGTTATTGGTCACGAGGAAAGCAATAACTACTCCTGGTAAGATTGCATGGGAAAGGGCATCTCCGATAAGTGCCATCCTTCTCAACACCACAAAACAACCCAGTACACCACATGTAGCACCCACAAGTACGCTTGTCCAGAGCCCAGTGGGCAGGTGCGTAAAGGGGTAGGACCAGTATTGAGGCTCCCAGGTAAGGGCTGCGAGTGAGTTCATGCTGGTTTTTATTGGAGGTGATCCGCCATAGCGTAATCCGCTTGGTCCAGTAGGCTTAAGCGACCACCATAGGTTTGGCGCAGATTTTCTTCGCTAGCAACGAGCCTAGGTGGACCATATGCGATGACACGCTGGTTGAGCAGAAGCAGTTGGTTGTAGCGGTCTAGTACTGAAAGGTCGTGGTTGACGACTAAGAGGGTATGCCCGCTAGAGGCGAGGTTGTTCATTAGCGAAAAAATTGCCTTTTCTGTAGCTGCGTCCACTCCTCCAAAAGGTTCATCAAGAAAGAGAATTTCCGCCTTTTGGCAAAGTGCTCGAGCCAGAAAAACCCTTTGTTGTTGTCCACCAGAAAGCTGTCTTATGTGCCGGTTGCGATAGGGAGCCATCCCGACAGTCTCAAGAGCATGGAGAGCTTCTTCACGGTGTTTGCGCCCTGGCCTTCCCAGCCATTTTAACCGGCCAAAGTGGCCCATTAAGACTACGTCAAGGACGGTCACAGGGAAATCCCAGTCTACTGATTCTGTTTGAGGTACATACCCAACAAGTTGCCTGCATTCTGATATAGGTCGGCCATAATATCGGATCTGTCCTGCATCAGGCTGAACTAGTCCTAGCATCGCTTGGATTAGGGTGCTCTTGCCTGCTCCGTTGGGACCGACGATACCTACAATCTGTCCCTTGGGTACATCCATGGATATGGATCGCAGGACAGGCTTTTCCTGATAGGATACTGTTAAGTCTCTCAGGCTTATAGCGACCTGTTTGGCTTTTGTTTCCGAGGGTATGTTTGCCTCTTGCACTGTAGTGCTATTAGGTAGGGTTACTATTTTAAGGCACCTATTATCGTGCTCAAGTTATGTTTCAGCATTGTCAGATAGGTATCAGCACCTTGTCCTTTAGGACCTAGGGAGTCGCTGTGCAATTCCCCACCGACTTTTGCTCCAGTGGATTCGGCGATTTGCTTGATCATAGTGTTGAGTGAGTCGCGTACGGAGGATTCAACAAACAGCGCCTTGGCTCCAGTTTCATTGATGATCGTTTCGAGTTTGATACGATCTTGGGGGGTTGGGTCGGTCTCGGTGGAAATGCCACCCACGGCTGCAACCTTGATATCGAAAGCTTGGCCGAGGTATTGGAAGGCGTCATGGCTAGTCACCAGAATACGCCTTTCTTGTGGGATTTCGGCAATGGCTTCCTTGCCCCATGCGTATATGTCGTCTAGTTCCTTGGCATACGCTATTGAACGATTATTGTATCGCTCAGAGTTATCTGGATCGATCTCTATGAGTGCAGTACGTGCCTTTTCCAAATAGATTTTGTAGAATTCAGGATGAAACCAGCAGTGGGGATCTGGAGCCCCATCCTCTTCCTCTGCAGTTATGATCCTCTTGTCGTTTGTCAGCTTTGTAACCTTACCCTTAGCTTGTTTGTTGATAACGTTTCCCATTTGGGCCTCTAGATTCAAGCCATTCATAAGGATCAGATCTGCACTGCTAATAAGAATGGTATCTTGCGGGGTGAGTTCATAGATGTGTGGGTCCTCCCCAGCCTTCATGATTCCTCGGATATTAAGAGTGTCACTGGCGAGTACTTGGCATAAATCTTCGATGATGGTGGTCGTACATACTACGACCTTTTTCTCGCTGGTTTGAGTGCCTGCTTCTGGACTACCTCCGCAACCAGCAAGCAAGATGCCCATCGTAGCGAGGACTGTAAGATTCAATTTTAAGAAATAGTTGTGTGCTTCTCGAAACATATAATTTATTCTTCGTAATAAAAACTTTGATTATTCAAAGTCTTGTAATTGGTTCCATCAAAAAATGAGAGCTGATTTATTGCCGAACCTTTGGCCAAGGAAGGCTACATTCTTTGCCTAAGCTTCGATTAGACCTTCACCGATCAAACGCTCTGTAAGCTTGGCAATCGCCCTTGCACGGTTGAGAATATAAAGATGGAATCCAGGTGCACCTTTTCCCAGAAGATCGCTTACTTGATTGTGAGCCCAATCTATGCCTGCATCACGTGCAGCTTCTTTATTTTCACCTGTATCTAAGAGGCTTTTCTCGAGTTCATTTGGGAGAGCGGCCTGACACATTTCACAGAAGCGACGGACCTGAGGAAGGTTGAGTACGGGAAGGATACCAGGAATTACTGGGATATTGATGTCAGCCTCACGACAGTCTTCAACGAAGCGAAAGTAAGCCTGGTTATCGAAGAATAGCTGAGTGGTGATGAAGTCTGCACCCGATTGCACCTTGCGGGAGAGGTTTGTTATGTCTTCTGCCGGAGAAGATGCTTCTGGGTGAGTCTCTGGATAACCAGCCACTCCAATACTGATATCTGGATGCAGCTCTTTTATGAGCGACACTAACTCGTTTGCATAGCGTAACCCATCGGGATGAGGCTGGAAATTAGTTTCTCCCTTAGGCGGGTCGCCGCGTAAGGCCATGATATTTCGGAACCCAAGGGTATGAAATTCTTCGATAATTTCGCGCAGTTCGGATTTGGCATGACCGACGCATGTCAGGTGTGGCATCACTCGAAAGCCAAATTCCTCCTGCAGCAGAGTCGCGTATTTGAGAGAGGTTGCTCTAGTGGACCCGCCTGCGCCATAGGTTATCGAGACAAAGTCAGGCTGCAGTCGCTTGATCTCGGCGGCGGCCTGCAGCATACGTTCACCGGCAGCCTCGTCCTTCGGTGGGAAAAATTCTACCGACCGAAGAGGCCGGCCTTCATCCAATAGGCTACTGATAGTTAAGGATTGTTTCATTTGGGCAGGGAGGTTACCTTAAAGCGTGTTTATGTATGGTCGGGGTGACTGGATTCGAACCAGCGGCCTCTGCGTCCCGAACGCAGCGCTCTGCCAGGCTGAGCTACACCCCGTGGTGAAGTGGGCGATCAAAGATGACTTTGGTTTATCAAAACTCAAGGTTATTGAGGATCTCCTTGGCACAGTTATTTCTTTTTTGTTGCGGGTCGATACTGGCTTTGAATGCTCCATCTTACCATGAGTAACGTTAAAGTTGGATTTCTTGGAGCTGGTGATATTTCTCTTCTGCATGCTGAAGGCATCGCAGAGACATCTGGGGTGGAGTTGAAGGGACTTTGGAACCGTACTAGGAGTACGGCCGAGGAAAAGGCATCCAAGTTTGGTTGCCAAGTCTACGATACCGCGGAAGCGTTGGTTAGCGATCCCGAGATTGATGTAGTTTATGTACTCACTAATCTCGAGACACACCTAGAATATTCTCTCAAGGCACTCGAAGCTGGAAAACACACTCTGGTGGAGAAGCCAGTAGGTCAGACTATTGATGAGATTCGGCAGGTTCAAACTGCTGCGGCCAATGCCGGGGTTAAGTGTGCTCCTGTCCACAACTACATTTATGAGGATGGGGTTCGGCGGACCAAGGAATTGATGGAATCCGGGAAACTTGGAAAAATTACTTCAGTCTACGTCCTCTATAACATTCATCATCCTGAAGAGGTTTGTGCCCGTTACCCTGGGGTTATCCGACAGATCCTGACCCACCACGCCTATATATCCCAATATCTTGTTGGCACTCCTGAGACAGTCTCTTGCATGAAAGCCACCATCAACGACGGCACTGTCCCTCAAGAAAACATTGCAATGGTAACACTCCAGATGCCAACTGGAACTCTTGGGCATTTATGTGCCAGCTTTGCTAACGATGACCACGCTGGAGACCCTTGGACCTGTATGATCAAAGTTATCGGCCAGAAGGGGTCTACTCGCTATAGCTACAGGGATTGGGTGGAAAATACGCCGGCAGTGGTTCATTCTCAGACTTATTCTGCTTATCCTTACACGATTAAGAATGTGGGTAAGTACTTTATCGAAGAGTGCATCGGTCTAGGCAATGAACCTTTATCTACTCTTGAAGATGCGGTTGTCTGTCAGCAAGTCATCGAGGCAGCAGAAGAATCTGCGGAACTGGGCCAGCATGTGCGGATCGGATAGGCATGCCTAACCGAAATTGATGACATCTTTTTGACTCCTTTGAGTCGGATTGGTTGGTTTCAGATAATTCTTATTCAAAATACATTAAGAGTTCACCCTCCCCTAAACATCCTATCCAAATGGAGCGATCAAAGCCCTGTGCGCTTGCGGCCGCACTTTAACGTTAGGAAATGAGTATTAATTTATTCACAGATGGAAGTGTAAACCCTAAGACACGTGTAGGATTCGGCGCTTACATGGCATTCTCTGAAGAACTAGAGAATATCGAAGACTTGAGTGAAAATATTAAGGTCAAAAAATTTGAGAATACATCCTCATCGAAATTAGAATTACAAACACTTCTATGGGCATTATCCGAAGTATCTGAAAGGAAGATTATTTCATATACTGACTCACAAACGATAGTGGGTCTACTCGCTAGAAAGCAAAGACTACAAGAGAGCGCATACTGTTCGAAAGCCGGCAGACAAATTCGCAATCATGAGCTTTACAGAGAATTTTTTGAATATACCGATAAATTTGATATTCAATTTCATCATATTCGTGGTCATAAGCCTTTAATGTCTAGGACTCCCTTGGATCGTTTTTTTGCATTTGTTGATAAGGCCTCAAGAAAAGCTCTAAGAACCTACTCGAAAAATACATTCTAACGGCTTGCGGAAAGTAACTCTACTGACTTAGCACCTCAGCCCTAGCCACCAACCTGACCTTTTTGGGGCTGGACACCCTCCTGCGTTTCCCCGTTCTTTTGCCCTTTGAAAAATTTTCCACTTAATCCCAACCTACGAAAATCCATGCTTAAGCGACTGCTCTTCCTCCTCCTGATTCTACCAGCCTTGCTGGCGGGCAAGGCCCAGCGCCCCAACATTGTTTTCATGTTCACGGACGATCACTCGCCTCTGGCGATCTCTGCCTATGGCTCGAAAATCAACAAAACTCCTCATATGGACCGAATTGCTCGTGAGGGGATGCGCTTTGACAACTGTTTGGTCACCAACTCCATCTGTGGTCCTAGTCGTGCTGTAATCTTAACGGGTAAATACAGTCACCTCAACGGATTCCTCACCAACGGTAATCGCTTTGATGGCGAGCAACAAAATTTTGCCAAGATTCTCCAAAAGTCAGGCTATCAGACCGCCATGATTGGCAAGTGGCACCTTAAGTCTCAACCTACAGGGTTTGATTACTCAGAGGTGCTTATTGGCCAAGGTCCGTATTACAATCCTCCTATGCTGAAAAACGGAGAGCGCACTCAGCACACTGGCTACACCACAGATATCATTACGGATCTTGCTCTTGATTGGCTGGACAAAGGACGTGACCAGAAGAAGCCGTTTATGCTCATGTATCAGCACAAGGCGCCACATCGTAACTGGCAGCCTGGTCCAAAGCACCTTACTATGTACGATGGAATCACCATCCCCGAACCCGATAGTCTCTTTGATGATTACTCCGGGCGGGGCACTGCTGCCCGCACGCAGCGAATGGAAATTAAGCGTGATCTTAGTCCCAACGATCTAAAGCTCAATGCTCCTCGAAACCTTACTCCCGAACAGTTGAAGCTCTGGAATGCTGCTTATGGGCCGAAGAACGAGGCCTTCAAGAAGGCCAACCTCCAAGGCGATGATCTTATTCGTTGGAAATATCAGCGATACATCAAGGACTACCTCCGCTGCGTAGCTTCCGTGGACGACAACATTGGCCGTATTCTTGACTACCTCGACGCTAATGATCTAACCAGCAATACTCTGGTCATTTACTCCTCTGATCAGGGATGGTTCCTAGGTGAGAATGGTTGGTTCGATAAGCGCTGGTTCTATGAGTATTCTTTACGGATGCCTCTGATCGCTCGTTGGCCTGGTGTTATCAGGCCCGGCTCTACCAACTCTGATATGGTTTCTAATGTGGACTTCGCCCCCACCTTCTTAGACGTTGCGGGTGTTGCCAAAAAGATCCCCACAGACTTTCAGGGTCGTAGTTTCCTCCCTCAATTCAAAGGCGAGACTCCTGACGACTGGCGTAAGTCTTTCTACTACCACTACTATGAGTTTCCCGGTGCGCACAGCGTGCGGCGACACTATGGGGTTCGGACCGAAACCCATAAGCTCATTCGCTTCTATGGCATCGATGAATGGGAGCTTTACGACCTCAAGGCTGATCCTACCGAGCGTACTAGCCGATATGGCGATCCCAAGTATGCCGAAATTACGGCCAAACTTAAGAAGGAGCTAACTCGCTTACAGAAAGAACTTAAAGTACCTGAGGATACACGGCCAATACAGCGTCGTAAACCTGCACCCAAAAATAAAAAGAGCTGATCTGCTAATTCCTCTTCCAGCAGATGATGAACTTTTGCTAGTGGTTGGTTTCCAGTGAAACCCTCAATCCTATTCTGGTTGGCTTTTGGGTTGGTCTGTCTTTCTGCTCCAGCTTCCACCATTGTCTTAGACAAGCCCGTACATCTTGGGACGCCTGGCGTGCCCGAATGGAGGGAGTTTGCGGGACGTGAGCCAGTAGGCATGAACCACAGACACATCTTCAAAGCTAAGGCCAATGATGAGCTGTCAACCCTTCTGATCTGGCAGGATGATGTCAAGAATGGTGGCTGGCAGATTCGTCTCAACGGAAAGGGCCTTGGCCGATTGGCAACCTATGAGACAAAGGTTGTTCACACACTGGAAGTGCCTTCTGGAACTTTACTCGACGGGGAGAATGTATTGGAAATCATAGGGCCGAAGAGTATCGATGATATTGTTCTAGACCGAATGGAGCTACATCTGGGTAATCTCGCCGATTGCCTCAGTGGAGGTGGACTGAAGGTCGCTGTTACCGAAGATGGCCAACCCGTACCGTGCAGAATTACCATCGTCGATGCCGATGGATTTATGAAATCTAGAGCCGGCACAGGAACCACGATGGATCCCAAAAC
>CAJWWL010000097.1 GCA_913048125.1 uncultured Opitutia bacterium
GTTCATTGATGACCTCTTGAGCCTCATTTGGGAAGTTTTCCCAATCAAAAGGGCTATTGAGTATTTCTTCAGTGAGTTCGCCAAGAATGTCTTCTGCATAGTACAGTTGATCGAGTGGGAGTTCTGAGCATGGTTCGATAGCGTTGACGAGGTCATACCAGTTTTTCGCTAGAATTTTGACAGCGGCACATGCGTTGCAGGTCTCAACTCCTGCGAGTAGGATTTGTGCGAGGTGATGATTTGTGTCACCAGATAGAGATTCACGGACTCGTTCAGGCAGATTATGGGCTTCGTCAACGAGGAGAAGAATACGGTGAGGTGGAAGACCTACATGTTCGAGTAGGAATGAGTTGTGACGTCTAGAAAATACATAGTTGAAGTCTCCAACGATCACATCTGCCCGAGATACTAGGGATCGAGAAATTTCGTAAGGACAAATACCGGTTTCAGAACCGAGTTTTCGGATTTGTTCAAGAGTGGGTGTACCTTTAGAAAAAAGTATCGCTCCATCCAGTCCGGAGTTTGCCCATTTTTCTTCTAGATCTTTACGGCAGTTCCTTCCGTCGCAGGTATGAGTCTGTGAACGAATATTGTGCTCCTCACGACTGCGAAGCTGGAAATATCGTGGAGAGCAATTGGCTTGCATCAAGGATAGTTGCTTTAAGAAGGCATTCTGGCCCGTGGATTTTCCAGTTAGGCAGAAGAGCTTTTCGTATGTACCATCTTTGATCTTCTCGAGGGCAAACTGCAAGCTGACCCCCGTCTTACCAAAGCCTGTAGGTGCTTCGAACAGTATGGGCTTACCTTTTGAGGTTCGGTCGTGTCCATCGTGAAGTTGCTTAAGAGCAGTTTTCTGACCGGGGCGCCAATTGGTGAATGGACGTTTAAAGCGAAGACTCTGAAGGCGATCAAAGTCTGTGCGTCTTTCGACAAGATAGTTTCGGAGTCTTTGTCTCTGAAGATGATATAGTCTTAGGTCTTCAGAGGTGTTTGTTACAGTCTGCACTAAGCCTTCATTAATACTTACAAAAACGAGTTCTCCTGATACCTTGTCCAGCTTGGGTTCATCCTGATGAAGGGCTAATGCAAGATAGGTTTGAAGTTGTGCGAAGTAGTTGGGGTAATGTTCGAGGAGTTCCTCCTCTTCCATTGGCAGTAGACGAGAGATGGTCTTGATTTCTCGGATTGTGGTATGGCCATCATCTTCGAGCCATTGGTCAACTTTTCCGCGCAGTGTGAGAGTCCACCCTTCGTCGATCCAAACTCCCTTAAGTGTTTTCTCAAAATATGTGACACCATTACTAGATTCGGCTTGTTTGCGAAGGTGTTCGTGCCATTGCTGTCCAACTGTTGCTCGCCAGCGTGAGGGGCCTCCTAGTTTATGGGTTTTAAGGCGGTTCTGACGGAATTCAGCTAGTTCGCGTGCGTTAATGCTGGCCAGTCTTCGAGCAGGTTCGATTTCCATGGATCAGCTTGGGATTTGCAGGCTTGTCTCACTTCTTGCCCATTTTTCAAGGTCTAGGATCAGTTCTTGACCGTGGCTAATGGAGTGTTCGTAAAGATCTTCAGTTGGAAGCTGAAGTATTGGTGCAAGGATTTCTGCATTTCTCTGGGGTAAGTTCTGACGCCATGATTGTCGGACAGGGAACCCCTCTTGTCGAAGTAGAAGATAAAGGAACTTGAGGTAGATAAAGGGGGGGGGAGCATTTAGGTTATTGAATGCATCAAGAGCAACCTCGGTCAGTCTAAAAGTCTGGAGCGCGTCCTCCAAGTAGGCGCCATTTTTAATAATCAGGCGTGCCAAGCGACATGCGATCTCGAAGCGTTGATACTGCTTGGAGATTTTCTCTCGCCTGACTTTTGTGTCGTAGCTCTTCAAAAAAAGAACTTTGTTTTTTCGGCCGTCCTCAAACAACACAGTAGCCGTGTCGAAGAGATCGGGCTGTGCCTTACCAGTGAGCCGTTTACTACTCTTTTTGAAAGCTGCAAAAAAACCTGATCTCGCACAGAGAAACAGCAGCCTTTGCGTATCTTCTCCATAAGCCGTTTTGGCAAGCAGGATGGATTCTGTCTCCATACCTATGGTTTCAAGTATATTTTTTACTTAGTCTCGATCGGCTTGGTTGGTTGTTCGAAGACTTTACCTTCCCATCCAGGGATCACTGCACCTCCTGATATGATAAGCTTCATTCCTTCACCGACCGTCATATCTAAGTCTATCACGTCTTTGCTAGGTATCATTAATAGGAAGCCACTGGTAGGGTTGGGTGTAGTGGGAATAAAAACATTAGTTAGAGTACCTGCGTCTGCACGAGCAGGGATTTCCCCAGCAGCTTGGCCAGTAAGAAATCCCATTGCAAATGTGCCCGCTCTTGGAAACTGAACTAATACGACTTTCTGGAACACAGCACGCTTCTGCGTGCTAAAGGTCTGAACAATCTGTTTTGCAGTATTGTATACAGTATTAATCAGTGGAACAGCACCGAGTGCTCGATCAGCAAGATTCACCAAGAACTTACCTATGAAGTAGCGAGAGAGAATGCCTACGATAGTGATGATAAACAGTACTATAATAGTGGCGATTAAGTTCAGGAGATTTCCTATGAATGGACGGGCTGATACATAGTCATCGAAAACGATATCTTCTGCTGCTCCGAAGAATTCGTAACGAATCAGCAAGTGCTCATAGATGAGTACACTAGGACCACCACCAATTTTCTGAAGGAGGAATTGGACGACGACTATTGTCACTGCCAAGGGGAGTAAGACAAAAAGCCCTGCCAGAAAGTTGTTCCTCAATGATTGAAGCATCATCTTTGGAATTTGAGGCCTAATCCCGTGAGATGTTCAACTTAAAAAGGTTCACTAGCTCAGATATCTTTTAAATAGAAATGTGGGACCACTTCAATTTCCCGAAGGTAGGTCATGCAGAAAGACTCTGCTTTGCGCATTTTTCGGCGATCTAGTTCTTCTTGATCGTCAATTCCGCAGAGGTGGAGCCATCCATGCAATAGATAAAGAGTTAATTCTTGTGCAAAATCACCTCCATGACTCTTGACATATGTGGCAGCGAAAGTCGGGGAGACACAGATTTCGCCAGCCGAGTTGGTGGTTGGATCAGCTTGGAAGGTGATGACGTCGGTTGGTTCGGGGTTATTATGGAACTGAACGTGGAGTTGCCTGTGGGGTTCTGGTTCGAGAAATGCAACAGAAAGCTCGCCTAAAGGGGATGCAAAGTTCTCAAGGTTGCCTAAGGCAAAAAAGAGAGTCTGGATGGAGGACTCCTTGAAGATTAGCTTGGTGCAATCATTGAAGACCAATACTGGGTTTTCCTCAGATCCTGGAGGATGCTCATTTTTTGTCGGATTCAAGGGGGCCACTCTCCTCATCGAGCTTGGTTGCTTGCTCTCTTGTAGGCTCTTTTCTCAAAGGGGACCTTGAGTCACCCTTACGTCCTTTTTCAGTAATGTCGGGATACTCTGTTCGAGCGTGAGTCATATTGAGTATCGTGAAAGCAAAACTTTTTTTAATTTCAGATATTTCCTGAAAGGTTAGCGGGCAATCGTCTAGTTGTCCGTCGGAGAGCCTTTCTTCAAATATGTAATCGATGAGTTCTTCGATACTTTGTGCATTAATCTTTGGAAGTGTGCGGCTGGCAGCCTCCACAGCATCAGCAAAAAATATTATGGCACTCTCTTTAAACTGAGGTTTAGGCCCCGGGTAACGGTAGGTAGATTCATCGACATCTTCCTCGTGACTATTGCCATTCGTCTTTTTCTCGGACTGTCCATTCTCATTCTCTATCTTTTTTTGTGCTTCGTGGAAAAAGTAGTGAATGAGACCGGTGCCGTGGTGTTGGCGTATTACATCAATAATCAACTGAGGTAGTTTATACTGCTTTGCTAATTCGACACCTTCTGGAATGTGTGCCTTAATGATGAGTGCACTCATGGATGGACTCTTAGCGGTGTGGGGGTTGAAGCCCGGAGTTTGGTTTTCAATGAAATATTCGGGCTTAACAAGTTTCCCGATGTCATGAAAAAGAGAACAGGATCGGCACTTGAGAGGATTGGCTCCAAGTTTTACGGCAGCATTCTCTGAGAGGTTTGCCACCATCAAACTGTGGTGGTAGGTTCCGGGAGCCTCCATCTGCATCCGGCGGAGTAACTCGTGGGTTGTGTCAGTAAGCTCGAGTAAGCGAATGTCGGTGATAAATTTAAAGCTATTCTCGAGCAGAGGGAGAACGCCTATGACCATCATTCCGGTAAGAACACCTACTGACAGACAAGCCAATATATGCATGCCTACCATCTGGATGTCAGTTCCGTTAAGAAGTCCGAAAAGAAGTGCGAGTAGTGAGTTCACTGCACCAACCACCAAACAAGCTTGCATGAGGCGTGAGCGCTGGCTGATGTTGCGGCAGAAAAAGATTCCGCTAAGTGTTGCGAAGAATGATGCTAAGAAAATCTCAGTAGAGCCATCGAGCATGAAGGAGAACAGCAGGCTCACGACAAAGGCGCTTAATATTGCAAGAGTTGGACCTGCAAATATGGCTAGGGTGAGAGGCGCAAATGCCGTAGGTGCCAGATAGGGGAGTAGACTGAGGAGATTCTCTTGATCTTCGAAGAGTGGGGATTCAACCAGTTGAAGAACGACGCGTATTAAAAGAAGGTTAATCACAATGCCAAGAGCTGAAAGCCCAAGGAGGCGATTACGGCCTGATACTCGACGGAAGCCTATCTTTAGACATATCCAAGCGATGCCCAAAAGAGTTAGCGATACAAGTATGCCCCTGTAGAGAATCTTACCAGCGCGCTGTTGGTTCTGGCCTAGTTCGCGTTCCTGTTTTCTAAAGGAGTCATATTTCTCGTACTGCTCTTTAGTGATGATATCACCTGCCCTGAGGATCACTTCATTTTGAGCAACTTTTACCAGAACTGGCTGGGTGCTATCTTCTAGTTCTTTGATCTTTTGAGCATGAGCATCAGCATCATAGCGCAGATTGGGTTGCAGTCCTGTACTAAAGATCAGGATCAAAGAATCGCGAAGGTGACTTGGTAGATCAGGGTTGCCGTTAATGCGGAAACTAAGCTCTTGCTGAGCTTTTTTGAGTGTTAGGATATGCGTGTCTGTTGATTCAATAGAAACAAGCGAGACTGATTTAGATGTGTTTTGTGCTAAATCTTCTTCTGGAAGGATTGGGTGTTCGTAGATCTCCTTAAGAACTGCTAGGCCTTTTGAAAGTAGCAGCGTACGTTCCTCCGATTTAGTATTAAGGCATAGCTTTCTAAGGGCATCCGTAGGTAGATTAGAATATTCATTTGAGGCAAACACGCTCAACATGCTTTCTTCTATAGAGCCAGTTTGGGAATTTGAAGGTTTGGTTGATACTCTTGGGTTGGTAGGGGTGGAGTCTCCAGTTTTGGAGATCGCATCGGGTATTTCTGGAAGGTTGATGGAGCTTTCTCCCTCCTTCTCTAACTGTCGCAGTTCATCATCAAGTCCATGAATAGTTTCTTCGAAGGCTTCTAGAACTCCAGGGATACGAGTAAGAGTGGGTGGGACGCGCGTTCGTAAGCCGAACTTCTTCTTCTCAGTGAGAAGCTTGCTTTCGTAAGTAAACTGAAAGGTGGCAACAACGCTTTCCAAAGCAGGCTGTCCTATGGCAATGCTCGGCGAACGAGAAGGGGGATGCCAGAAACAAATAGATGTTATGAGTCCTGCGAATACGAGGAAAAGAGCCGATGCAATAAGGCGGCTACTCTCCATAAAATTAAAGACCTGTGTAGGTTCACCTTGACGCCGTCTAGTTCGGGCATTGCCTCGGTTGTCACGATTTTTAGAGTTTGTGAGTGCCATCAGGCTCTAGGGTTTAGTATTCACTAAGTTGTTGGTGCGTGAACTCTGGAAACATGGAATGAAATCATTTTTCAGACGATTGAGCATCAGCAATTAGCTTCTAGGTTCGCTGGGCCGTTTCTTTTCATATGCCTCAATTATCTTTTGTACGACTGGATGACGGACTACGTCTGAGCTATCGAAGAAAAACATTTGTATTTCTGGGATATGACTTAGGATTTCCATTGCCTCTTTCAGACCGGAGCGCCGACTACGAGGTAAGTCTACTTGAGTTATATCGCCTGTAATCACCATTCGACTGTCCTCGCCGAGTCTAGTCAGGAACATCATCATTTGCTCAGTGGTAGTATTTTGTGCCTCATCCAGCACGATGAAGGAATTGGAAAGTGTACGTCCACGCATGTAAGCCAGTGGAGCAATTTCAATTTCCCCGCGGTCGATGAGTTTCTGCACGTCTACCTTGCCTAACATGTCTTCCATTGCATCGTAAAGTGGTCGTAGATAAGGTAGGATTTTTTCCTGTAGATCACCAGGCAGATAACCCAGTGCCTCACCAGCCTCAACGGCTGGTCTAGTAAGAATGATTTTGCGAACTTCACCTTCAGTAAGTGCGCTGAGTGCTGCTGCCATAGCCAGATAGGTTTTGCCTGTACCTGCTGGTCCGATGCCGAAGGTAACACTGTGCTCAGGGATACCTCCGAGGTAGAGTTTCTGATTGAGCGTCTTAGGCACAATCGTGTGTTTACGAAGTTTAAGTACCAGAGGGTTCTCAAAGAGATTGCGTATTTCCTCGGAACGGTCTTCAGCAATGGATGTGAGGACGTAATGAAAGTCTGCATTTCTTATCTGGATCCCCTGCTTACGTCCACAGGCTAGTAGCTCGAAAAGTAGCTTGGCTTTGTCGACTGCCGGTTCGGCTCCATCTATTTGTATCCAGTTCTCACGAGTGACAAGACTTACATTGAGACTGTTCTCAGTGCGTCTTAGGTTGGCGTCACTACCGCAGTACGCCAAAGAAAGGCTTCGGGCATCTTCGAAGTGGACGGTCGTTCTATTTGCTTTGCTCATGTCTTCTCCGATTGTAGTCTAAGCAGTGTTTCTCGAAGCTTTTCCCACATACGGTCCATAGATTCAGGCAGAACACGAGTGCTGCCCAGAACTGGCATAAAGTTGGTGTCGCCGTCCCATCTTGGTACAATGTGTGCATGTAAGTGCTTGGGTATGCCTGCGCCAGCAGCAGAGCCTATATTGAAGCCAATATTAAAACCATGAGGTTGGACAGTTTCCTCTAGCAGTTTCTGGCCTAATATTAGGTTTTCCATCAACTCGGAAGACTCCTGAATAGAAAGTTTATCAAGGGTCGGCACTTCTCGGTACGGGACTACTAGAAGATGCCCCGGGCTGTACGGAAACTTATTCAGAACGATAAAGGTATACTCTCCTCTGAGCAATAGATGGACTTTCCGGTCTTCTTTGCTTTTGGGGATCTCGATGAAGGGGTTAGCGAATTCACCTTCCTTCTTGGGCGCCTTAACGTAATCGATGCGCCAATATGAATGTAGATGATCCATAAATAGGTCCAATCAGCTTCTGGGAATGGATAGACAAATCCGCAAACAACGATTTGGGCTTAGTTATTCTTGCCAAAAATTCGATGGTGTTTGTTGCTCAAGAGTACTTTGCCGTTTGTACACATCATAATTTCAGGCTAGTATCATGGAGAAGGACAACCCATGATGCAATCGCAAACAACTATCGTTAAACTTGCGGAAAAATGGTAGCATGGTTCCAGAAACTACCTTTTCAAATGCGCTGGATGGCTTGGATCTGGTGTGGCATACTTGTCCTTGTTTGCTGGGAGCAGTCACATTGGTGGCAGGTGCGAGAGGACTATCTTTTTGGATATCTTTCACTGCCGTTTGCACTATACGTGCTTTATGAACGCTTACCGAAGATTCAAGATGTTCTTTTAGTTCAAAATTGTACAATTCCGTCTCCTCCTGCCTGGTTGAAATACTTCAGCGCCCTAGCTTTAATTAGCGCCTTTGGAGCAATTTCGCTTGGTTCATTGATTCTTTATGCACAGGGACATTCTCAGCCTGCATCATTTCTGATGAGCCTAGGGTTTCCCATGATAGTGTTTAGTTCCGTTATATTATTTGCTCAGAATATGACTGGCGGGCAACTACCCCTCGGAGAGCGCCTTCGTCTCATTGGGTTGCTTGCTTTTCCCTCTTTGGTTTGGGTTCTCTCTACCCCTGTGCTTTCCTTTATTGAAAATCGGATCAGCTTAATCCTACTCAGACAAGTAATGACAGTGGTTTTCTTTATATTCGACTCCTTAGGGCTCTTTATTGAACAGCGTGGTAATACCCTTCTTCTCCCCAAGGGACCTGTCGGTGTAGCAGATGCTTGCTCTGGTATCAGATCGCTTATGGCTTGCCTTTTCGCTGGCTCTTTTCTTGGCGCGGTGTTTCTGAGTTCTCTACTCAAGAAATGTATCTTTGTGCTTATTGCCTGTGCCTTGGCATTTGTATTTAACATCGCTCGTAGTTTATTTCTAACAGTTTGGGCATATCGCAATGGACCGGATAGTATTGCTGGTGTTGTTCACGATTTCACTGGGTTTGCTGTTTTGGGACTAACAGCGATTTGCCTGCTTGCCCTTGTTCCACTATTTGAAACAAAGTCACAAACTCTGACTAGTTGAATAATTGTTTGCCCCATTGCCCGGAATTCATTCTCTCCGCGCCTTTTTAAATGAAGGTTTTATTTGTAGCCCCGG
This sequence comes from uncultured Opitutia bacterium, assembly GCA_913048125.1. Lineage (GTDB taxonomy): Bacteria > Verrucomicrobiota > Verrucomicrobiia > Opitutales > JABJCN01 > JABJCN01. The sequence goes on from CAJWWL010000097.1 coordinate 8,645, forward strand.
AACTCCCACCGTACGCGAAGGTTGGCGGTCTTGGGGACGTTGTATGTGCCCTTTCAAAAGCGCTTAGGAATCTTGGCATAGATGCTCGGGTTTTCTGTCCTCTATATGGAGGGATTTTTCCTAGTGAAGATTGGCAACCGCATCCTTCGCCACTACACATTTGTCTTGGTACAACATCCAGTTACGGGCGTCTCTGGGAGACCAACCACATAGAAACTGGCGTCCCCGTTGCATTTCTCGAATATAATCAATACTTCGAGCGTGACGGTATTTATGGACCGCCAGATGGTGGCCATTCATTCGGGGATAATGGCGAACGCTTCACGTTTTTCAGTAGAGCCTCAATAGATTACTGCCATCATATCAATTGGTTACCCAACGTGATCCACTGTCATGATTGGACTACTGGATTACTGCCATCACTTCTTGATGCTGATTCTTTGCGTACTGGTTGGAATCCCGCAACTGTATTTACTCTCCACAATATGGAGCATCAGGGGGTATTTGGTGTCGATGTGGCAGAATTTGCTGGAATCAACTTTATTGCTCAGGAGCCTGCTCCATACTTAAATTTTCTCTCCGAAGGAATTACTCGTGCTAGTGCCTTGACCACTGTCAGTCCAACGTATGCGAAGGAAATTCAATATGCTCCCGGCGGATGTGGGTTGGAGAGTTTACTCAAAAGCCGATCAAAGGATCTTAAGGGCATCCTAAATGGCATTGATTTGGAAGCATGGGATCCTTTCTCAGACCCGTCTTTACCTAAGAGATTTTCTGCAGATGACCAAGCGGGTAAAACTTTTGTTAAAACTACACTCCAAGAAGAGATGAACCTTCCTTCTGGTTCAGATTTTCCGCTTTTTGGAGTAGTCTCTCGATTCTACTCCCAGAAGGGGCTTGATCTTTTAGCCGAGTGTCTTCCCAAGCTTCTATCAAAGGACCCTAAAGCACAATTTGTTATTCTTGGATCTGGTGACCCCGCGCAGGAAGATACGTTTCAATCCTTAGCTAAAGTCTATACCTCACAGGTAGCCGTGGTGACTCGGTTTGATGAGAGATTGGCTCGTTGCATTTACGGTGGTTCAGACTTCTTTATTATGCCCAGCCGATTTGAGCCTTGTGGACTAGGACAGCTCTATGCCATGCGATATGGTTCAATCCCAATTGCGCGAAGAACAGGAGGTTTAGTTGATACAATTAAACCTATCCACAAGGATTCTGGAACTGGCATTCTATTTGATGAACCAACTTCTGGAGCTCTCTTTGATTCACTGGAATTGGCCCTAGGCCTTTACAATTCCAGTGATCTATTTCAGTCGATTCGCAAAAATGCCATGTCAGAGAACTTTGGTTGGGATATTTCTGCGGGTGAGTATCGGAGTCTATATCAAAAACTTACCGAAGCACAGCCTTAGTTTCGTTCCTGAGCCTTCACAAATGCTGACATAACGAGAGGGCTGTCCTTGTTAACAGCCTTCTCCATTCCATCTTTTATCACTGCCTTCAAGTGCATTTCCTCTTGCCCAAGATCGTTCTTTCTTTGGCCCAGTATGTAAGTGATTTCGTGACCTCTCAGTTTGAATGTTGCGTGTACATTGTTGTGCCCTGCGTGATCCCTTTGCATCCTCCATGTCCCATCTGAGCTCAGGGGCTTTCCTTTTTCAACTTTTGACCACTTTAATTCTCCGTTTTTTTTGAAAGATAATCTCTCTTCCTCAGTATAGGGACGAAACTCCATAATTTCTTCGCCATCTTTGGTCTTCACCGTTTTTTTCATGCTCCCACCAATGAAGCTTCCTTCAGGCGGATTGGTACAAGCATTAAGAAGCAGGATTGGCAGAAGGAGCAGTAGCGGGCTTTTGTTGAGTTTCAGCATCGATGTATTTTGGTTCGCGAGTAGGATTCTTAGCGAATTGATAGAAAGACTTCAGCCAAAGGTATGCGAAGGCGACCGTTAGTATTCCAATGAACGACCATTTTAGTATTTTCATCGGTGTGGACTTGGTTTTATCTATGGTTTTAGTAATGGGAATGAATATTAGCAGGGCAAAGCAGGTCATCAAGGATTATCCTAATGCTCGTGAGCTTATGCAGAAATTCAATGAGTGCCGCGATGCTTGGAAAAAATTTGGTTTTAGCTCTAGTGCAGATTTTATAATTACACTACTAGAATTGGAGGACACGCATTCTCGAGCTGCTATCTTGAAAAAGTTTCGGGAGCGTGTTTCTCGCGGTCAAGGCCGTCGTCGTACCCGCCTATCATCAGTGATTCGCGAAGATATTTGCCGAAAGGCGAATGAAGGAGTCTCTCGCAAAGATCTAGCTGTCGCTTACGGAGTTAGCTACCAGACTGTCTGCAAGATTATAAACGGTTCTTAGCCTTTTAGGGTTTTGGTGTTAATAAGTATCGATTATGATGAACACATCCTAGGCTCTCTTTGAAGCGTAGCAGTCCAGTATTTAGCACAGTCCCTCCATTCTCAGTACAGATTCCCAGATTCAGATATTTTGCCCCGAGGTCTCGAACAACTTCCATTGCCCCACAAAGTGTAGCCTCCACTGCACAAGCAACATTTCGTGTATGATCACGGGCAATGTACTGTACATGCCAGCTTTCTTTTGTTGCCTTAATGAGCCACGCTGCAGCACAGAGTTGACCCTCTGTGTTCAGGCCCAAAAAAAGCTTCTGGCGTTGGCCTAGGATATCTCTTAGTTTCAGTAACTCACTAAAATTATGTGTGGGTTG